>NZ_DALZYO010000020.1:0-96405 GCF_031988165.1 Neobacillus sp. | reverse complement strand
TTAACTGGTTAAAGTGATTCATTTTTGCGGCGCTCCGCCCCTTTTCCATACAAAAGAGAGAAGAATAATTCTTCTCTCTTAATTATTTATTAGTAGATGATTTTGTCGCTTTGCTTCCTTTAGGACCTAGATAATCATAATCGTTTGGATTAATTGATTTATATCCTTCCGGTTTGTAGAAGCGTAACAAATCTTTATAGACGATTTCATCTGACATCTGAAGCTCTGTATTAACTTTTTCAGAAGTATCCTTACATGCTTCCGCATTTTCCATTAATTCACCAGTCTCTGATGAATAGCATTTATCTTTAATTTGGATAACATCTGAGGCCACAAAATCACCATTACGGAATAATGTCCAATTTCTGTGGTCTTTAGATAATAAATCTGAACCAAACTCCATATAGTCCTTGGTATCAATACCTAATAAATGAAGAAGAGTTGGACGTACATCAACTTCCCCACCGATTTCCTTTTGAATACCGCCTTTAACACCAGGAACATGGATAAATAAAGGTACACGCTGTAACTTCGCATTACTAGCTGGTGTGATTTGGTCGACTCCAAGTACTTTTGCCATCGCTTCATTATGATTTTCAGAAATACCATAGTGGTCACCATACATGACGATTACCGTATTATCATATAAACCATCAGCTTTCAAATCGTTAAAGAATTGTTCAAATGCTTGGTCCATATAATTTGCAGATTGGAAATATTGATTTACCACCGTATCACCATAATCACCTGCAGGGAAATCAGTGTCTTGCGGATCCATTTCAAATGGGAAATGGTTGGATAATGAAATAAATTTTGAATAGAATGGCTGCTTTAAGCCTTCAAGTAATGGCATTGACTCTTTAAAGAACGGCTTATCCTTCATTCCGTAGTTCTTTGTATTCTCGTCTGTCATGCTATAATATTCAGCATCGAAAAATTGATCATAGCCTAATGCTTTATACATAACATTACGGTTCCAGAATGTTTTGTAATTACCATGGAATACAGCCGAATTATAGCCATAGCCTTTTAAAATAGCTGGTGCTGCCTGAAAAGTGTTTTGTGCTTTGTTAACGAACACCGCACCTTGAGCCATAGGATATAATGAGTTTTCCATTAAGAATTCAGCATCAGATGTTTTACCCTGTCCTGTTTGATGGTAAAAGTTTTCAAAATAAAATGTATTGCCATCATGCGCTAATGAATTCAAAAATGGAGTAACTTCCTTTCCATCAGGCATTTTATAATCAATCATAAAGCTTTGGAATGATTCCATTGAAACATAAATCACGTTCATTCCTTTTGCTTTTCCAAAGTATTCTGGATTTGGTGCTGTATAGTTCGCTTTCCGATAGTTCTCAACATCTGTAATATCACTGCTGTCGGCTAGGGCACGCTGGCTGGATGATTTAATATTTTGAATGACATCATAAATCGTAAAGTTATAGGCGCCAAGATACTTAACTAAGTAATTTCTATCAAAAGAACGAGTAAGTAACTGCGGACGATCCTTTTCTGCTAAACCTAAGTTAAACAAAAATGTGGTAATGGCAAACAAAAGAACAATTTTAAAAGATTTTCTGTTTGTTACCGTAACTTTTTTGAAAACTGTTAATGCCAGAACAATTAAAATAATCATGTCCGAAAAATAAAAAAGATCTAATGGGGACATTAATGAAAGGGCACTGTTTCCCAATTGTCCTGCATTTGTCTTAGTCTGCATTATAACAGGTACTGTTATGAAGTCATTAAAAAAGCGATAATAAGCAATATTTGCATACAATAAAAAGGATAACAAGAAATTAATAATAATCATTACACGTTTTGTATGCTTCTTAAAAAGCAGTGCGATCCCAAAAAAGAACAGTGCAGAGCTTAATGGATTAATCAATAATAAAAATTTCTGTAAGTTATTGTCAATCCCTAATTTAAATTCAATTTGATAGGCTACATATGTTTTGATCCAAAATAATACAACGGCGATTGCAAAGAACGTAATATGACTATTGTTAAATTTCTTAGAAAGTCTAATTTTATTCATTTCTAAATTCTCCTCTCACTTACCAATTAAGCTTCGGTAAACGAACCTCAATTACTATATCACATTTTCTATAAAAGTAAAATCATAAACCTTGCCATTTTATGTATTATATACAGCAATAATTTACGTCATTTTTCTTATAAATTCGACAAATCGCAAATTCTTAATGATAATTTACTTTATTTAGAAAATGAGATATTCCATTATTCTTATGTGATTCATATGTGGGACATGACTATTTCTATTTTCATTAATATAAGACGATTTAATTAGCAAATAGTTTCATCTTAATAAATTTTCTTTCGCCAATGTTTTTCTCTTATGAGCAAACGTTAGATGAAAAATCGGTTTTTCTCCAAATATATGGAATCATTTATAATATCATAAACCTGAAACTTTTGCTATGCAATATGAATTTAGTCTTATCTTTAATGAGGGAAACATGCTAAATTTTCAGAATAAATATTATTAAGATTGGAAAGCATATTCATGAACGAATAAATTGTAAGGGGGAACATATTTATGCCTAGAATTAGACCTGAATTTACCAAAAGCCCTTATTTTGTTGATGAACCTGGGAATTGGCATTTAAAGGAGGGGGCTCCAAAAGATCTACAAGCGGAGTTGAAAAATTATCTAAATAGCCTCGAGGATTTAGATGAGCCGGGAACCATTAATGGTGTGCAAATTGACTATCCATACGATCACTAAAATGAAGAATATTATATAGAAGAAAGCGGTTAGATTAATGTTAAGCTGAGCACAACACATTAATCTAACCCGTAAACAATAGGAAAGGCAGGATATGATTCCTGCCTTATACCATATCTTCATTTTCTTTATCAATATCACTCGGCTGAGGTTGTTCCTTCGAGATTATACTCCCCAGAACCTCTCTATTATTATTAGTGGCATCTTTTCCTGTGCCTGGTGTGATATTTGCCATTGGAAGTTGTTCTAATTCTTTACCTCTTGGCATTATTCCTCACTCCTTTATCTTACCTTATCCAAGGAGTTAAAATACTATGCAAATATTCAATCAGGAACCATTACTTCTTCAACACTTTTTTTGCCATTTTTTAAAATCCTCTTTGATGTAAAAACTACCCAATCATGATTTTACCCTTAGGGTACCGGAACTTGTCAGGTTTTCTTCGCATTGTTACTGCATAGGCAATTGTTAATGGTCCTACCCTGCCGGCAAACATCGTGAAAGTAATTAATCCCTTTCCAATCGGAGATAATTCCCGAGACAAGTCCATAGATAAACCTACAGTTCCAAATGCAGACGTTGCTTCAAATAAAAGCTTTAAAAAATCTGTTCCCCGCTCAGTGATGGTTAATAACATTGTAATCATCATTACAAGAAAAAGGGCACTAAATATTACGGTAAGTGCTTTGTAAATCGTTTCATAACCGATTCTTTGCCGATAAAAAACAACATCCTCCTTACCTCGTATTTGTGACCAAACAGCCCCAATTAAGGTAGTAAAAGTAGTGGTTTTAACACCACCCCCCGTTGAACCTGGAGATGCTCCGACAAACATTAAAAACACAATTAGCAATAAGGATGATTGGGTCATATCGGTAAGATTCAGCGTATTGGCTCCATCTGTTCTGGCGGCAACGGATTGAAATAGTGCACCTAATATTTTCCCCGAAAAGGACAATGGTTTTAATGTTTTTTCATTGGAAAATTCTAATAAGAAGATTCCAATCGTTCCACCGATTAATAAAAAGGCACTTGTTACCACGACAATTTTGGTATGTAATGATAACCTTTTTGAACGGCGATACTCAAAAAGTTCATTCATAACGATAAAACCTATTCCACCAAGTGTAATTAGCGCACAAATTGTTAATACAACTGTTGGATCATCTACATAAATAGATAAGCTTTGAAAATGACCCATAATATCAAATCCTGCATTATTAAAATTGGATATTGAATGGAAAATTCCGTAATAAATTGCTTTTCCTAATGGCATTTCAAAAGAAAATCGAATAGCCAAGATTACCGCCCCAACAAATTCAATCACAGCAGTAAAAATTAAAATCCGTCTTGCTAAGCGAACAATTCCTTCCATTGATAGGTTATTTAATGATTCTTGCAGCAAGATTCTTTCCTTTAAAGAAATTCTTTTTCCTAATAAAAAGGCAAAAAGCGTGGCGAATGTCATAAATCCAAGGCCGCCTACTTGAATCATAAACAAAATGACTAATTGGCCAAATAACGTAAATGTGGTTCCAGTGTCCACGACAACTAGACCTGTTACACATGTAGCAGATGTAGCCGTAAATAAAGCGTTTAAAAATGACAACCCTTGTCCATTGTTTGTAGAAACTGGAAGTGTTAACAATAGGCTTCCTAATAAAATGATGGTTGCAAATCCAATTACTAGAATTTTAGGAGGGTCAAGATAGTTCTTTTTACGTTGCATTCATTTTCTTCCTAACCTATTAATTTTTTTGTAATAGTAACAACATAAAATAAAAGGGCACTATTCTACTTTCCCCAAAGTATCCCCAATTATATGAGTATCTGTCCTTCTGACCCGATATTATTTTCAATAATAGGATATTTTTTCTTATATTTATATTATATATACTATAATTCGGGTAATTCCATTACAGGAAAAATATACTACTCGGTTAAAAATATGTAAATAAAATTCTTTTTCCTTCTTGTAAAACTAATATTTTCACTAGACTTGTGTCTAATATCATTGTTTAATAATTCAAATTGTTCTATAATACACTAAGAAAATTTTTCCACATCAATTGATTCACCGTCACGATTTATAACTGCTTATATATGAAAATCATAAATTAGAATGGGATTTAAGGGGGAAGAAAATGGACCAAGGAACAAAACAACTCTTTGTTCAAACGGGAAGCCTTGTGGCTGGTTTTATGGTCTGGGTACTAATCTCTTCACTTATGCCTTTTATTAAGGAGGATATTAACCTATCATCAACACAAATTGCTTGGGCTACAGCGATACCGGTTATGCTCGGGTCTCTGCTAAGAGTACCAATCGGATTTTGGGCCAACCGTTATGGTGCCAGAATATTATTTACAATTAGTTTTATCATTTTACTTTTACCAATTGCCATCCTTAGCTATGCAAACTCCATCTTCATGTTAATTTTAGGCGGATTTATGCTTGGAATTGGCGGAGCTGTGTTTTCCATAGGTGTTACATCATTACCAAAATATTATCCAAAAGCAAAGCATGGCTTTATCAATGGGATCTATGGAGCAGGTAATATCGGTACAGCCATAACTTCCTTTTCCGCTCCAGTTCTAGCAAATGCCATTGGCTGGAGAACAACGATAAAAATATTTTTAATCGTAGTTTTCATTTTCGCTATTATTAATTTCCTGTTTGGGGACAAGGAGGAAAACAAAGTAAAAAGTTCTGCGTCAGAGGTACTCAAACAGGTTTATAAAAATCCTAAACTTTGGTTTTTAAGTTTATTTTACTTCATAACGTTTGGATCGTTCGTCGCATTCACCATTTACCTGCCATCATTTTTAGTAAATCACTTTGAATTAGGTAAGGTCGATGCAGGCTTACGGACAGCCGGATTCATTGCGCTTGCAACTATTTTTAGGCCAATTGGAGGCTGGCTCAGCGATAAAGTTAATCCTTTTCTGATCCTTATGGTTGTGTTTTTCAGCCTTACCTTTGCAGGGTTCCTTTTAGCGTTCACACCATCCCTGCCGATTTATTCTTTTGGCTGTTTATTAGTTGCTTTCTTCGCAGGGATTGGAAATGGGGCTATCTTTAAGCTAGTTCCTTTATATTTTTCAAAGCAGGCTGGAATTGTCAATGGTATTGTAGCAGCAATGGGCGGGCTTGGTGGTTTCTTCCCGCCCATTATTTTAACGATTCTCTTTAATTTTACGGGGCATTACGCGATTGGATTCATGTCCCTATCCGAATTCTCCCTAGCTAGTTTAGTCATCGTTGTATGGCTTTACTATCAAGATAAACTAGATATCTCTGCTAAAATTGTGAACCATGCTGTTGATGGCATTTGTGTAACGGATATTAATGGAATTATCCAAAGCATCAATCCTGCATTTACGAAAATTACCGGATATAGTTCTGAAGAAGTTATCGGAAAAACACCAAGTGTCCTTCAATCCGGTGAACACGGCACCGATTTTTATAAAAATATGTGGACCAGTTTAAAGACAAACGGGTTTTGGGAAGGATATATTTGGAACAAACGGAAAAATAACGTTATTTATAAAGAATGGTTAACCATTACTGCAATCAAAGATGATGCCGGAGAAACAAAAAATTATGTTGGAATGTTTAATGAAGAAAAAGAACATCCCAAAGAAAACTAAAGGGGTTCAAAAAAGAGGGGTTCTCAGCCATGATGGTCTCTTTTTTTCGCTAATCAACCATACTTTAATAAATATTACAACTTTTTGTCTAACCACTTTAGTTCACAGTTCCTTCACTATTTTTGTGACGTACGTCACAATAATAACATCACCATGTGGTTTATATTATCCTCATAAACAATTTCAACTTTGTAATATAAAATTTGAAACGAATTTTGGGGGAATTAATGATGGCTCGAATTAATTATTGGAATCCAGAAGATGAAAAGTTCTGGAAAGCAGAAGGCAAGAAACATGCAAATAGAAATTTATGGATTTCTGTACCATCTTTGATGCTCGCATTCATCGTTTGGCAGATTTGGTCAGTTGTTGCCGTCAGACTTAACGATATAGGCTTCCATTTTACTGAAGAACAATTATTTACACTTGCTGCTATACCGGGACTTGTAGGAGCAACACTTCGCTTTGTTTATACATTTGCAGTTGGATCAATTGGTGGTAAAAACTGGACAGTGATTTCAACAGCGATTTTGGCGATACCGGCGATTGGTATTGGCTTTGCAGTACAAAACCCTGACACACCATTTTCAATCATGCTATTGCTTGCAGCACTTTGCGGTCTTGGCGGCGGGAACTTTTCTTCTTCTTCAGCTAATATTAGCTTTTTCTTTCCAAAAAAAGAGAAAGGTACTGCACTTGGAATTAACGGTGGTTTAGGAAACATGGGTGTATCTGTTGTTCAATTCGTCACACCATTAATCATTACTTCAGGAACTTTCGCACTAGTTGGCGGTAAACAAGTTTTAGCAAACGGTCAGGAAGTATGGTTACAAAACGCAGCATTTATTTGGGTAATCCCAATCGTGATTATGACAATTCTTGCTTTCTTTAAAATGGATAATGTTCCAGGAACAAAACAATCTGTAGCAGACCAATTTGTTATAGTAAAACGTAAACATACTTGGATTATGACTGCCCTTTATGTAGCTACATTTGGTTCATTCATTGGCTATTCGGCGGCATTCCCGTTACTATTAAGATCTCAGTTTCCTGAACACATCTCACTTGCTTTCCTCGGTGCCTTAGTGGCTGCAGCTGCAAGGCCAGTTGGCGGCTGGATGGCTGACAAACTAGGTGGTGCAAGAGTGACTGCATATGTGTTAGTCGTTATGGGAATTGGTGCAGCAGGAGTTATTTACTTCTTAAATGGTAAACAATTTGCTGGTTTCTTACTTGCTTTCTTAGTTCTATTCCTTGCATCAGGTATTGGTTCTGGATCCACATTCCAAATGATTCCAAATATCTTTATTCCAAAAGAAGCAGCACCAGTTATCGGATTTTCAGCAGCCTTTGCAGCATATGGCTCTTTCTTCATTCCAAAGCTTTTCGGATGGTCTGTTAATACCACTGGTACACCCGTAACTGCATTTTACTTCTTTATCGGTTTCTATGTGATTGCTTTTGGTCTTAACTGGTTCTTTTATCAGAGAAAAGCTTCAGTTTCAAAATCAGTAGTAAAACAAGCGTGATAAATCCTTTAAATCAAAAAAACCTGCCTAAAATTTTAGGCAGGTTTTTTTGATTATTGGTTTAATATTCTTATTTTTATATGTTTTTTCCCCCAATTAATTGCATCTTGTTTAGAAGGAATAAACACATCAATTCTATTTCCTTTTATCGCTCCACCTGTATCAGCAGCTGTTGCAACGCCGTACCCTTCGACATATACTTTACTTCCAAGTGGGATGACGGATGGATCAACTGCGATGACCTTTGCATCGGGGTTAGCATTTAAATCAACACCTGTGGCAGTCGTGCCAGAACATCCTTCACATGAAGCAGTATATGCGGTTGCCTTTACAGTAATTTCCTTCGTTCTGTCATCTTTACTTTTTGAAGGAGAAATAACGCTCGAGCTAACCTCTTTTTTTGCTGGAGAAGTTATTTCTTTTCTAGCATCTTTGGCCGTAACTGATCGTGATGTTCGTTGAACTGATACGCTATTATTCCTCAAGGTATTGCTATTTTGAAATAATGTTTCTGTGTGAGAATTTTTACCATCATCACTTAATTGATCATAGACTACAAGATTTAATCCTGGATGTATCAGGTCAGTATTTAATTGATTCCACTCTTTTATTTGTTTAACCGTAACTTGAAATTTCACTGCAACATCCCATAAGGTATCATCCTGCTTGACAGTATATTGTTTTTCAGTCGCAATCTCTAGCACATCTCCTGGATGAATAAGGTCAGTAGAAAGATGATTCCACGTTTGAATATTTTCTACAGTTGTATTATGTACTTGTGAAAGATCCCAAAGGGTATCCCCTGTTTGCACAGTCAACTCTGCCGCTTGTACATTAGCACCTACAGTTCCTGAGAGTGCAGCTACTGCAATGAATACTTTTATTTTTTTGATCAATTCCTTACCTCCCATGTTCTTTCGTAGCTAACGGTACCAATCATAACATGGATTTTTCTGAAACAAAGAACAGGGGAATGTTAATTCATTTACAAGTATGGCAATTATATTACAATAACATATCTAACTAACAAAAGATTAAAAAAGAAAAGTAAATAGTAAATTATCTGAATGTTAATAACCAAAAAAGCAATAAAAAATAGTGCAGCGTTATTTCTGCACTATCCTATAAACATAAGTTAGTTAACAAACCTTCGAAATCGCAACTGCACATGCTTTGAATTCTGCGGTCCCGGAAATCGGATCATATTCATTTAAAGTTAATACATTTGTTGGTGTTTCGCTCCAGTGAAAGCTCATAAAGACAAGTCCTGGTACCACTTGTTCTGTAACCTTTGCTTTAACCTGGAGTTCACCACGTCGGGAACGGACCTGAACAACTTCACCATTAGTAATTCCCAGCTCACTTGCATCCTCTGGATGAATATCAACGGTCTCTTCTGTTTGCTTAACTTTGACACCTGCTGCATAGTGGCGTGTCTGGGTATGAGTGTTATAAGATTCATACCTCCGCCCTGTTGTTAACGTAAATGGGTATTCCTCATCGGGCAATTCTAATGGTTCCGTATAGTCCACGGGGACAAATGGTGATTTTTTAGCCACTGGCTGCTGTTGATGGAACCTTTCATGCATAATAAATGTTCCAGGGTGATTCTCATCAGGGCATGGGTAATGGATACTATACTCTTTTTCAAGTCGGGCGTAGGAAATTCCACCATACATCTCCCAAGCAAGATTTCTGACCTCATCCCAAATTTCCTCACTGTTATTATAATGCATCGGATACCCCATCATTGTGGAAAGATCACAAAGAATTTCCCAGTCTTCCTTAGTATTAGGTTCGGCCTCAACTGCCTTACGCACCCGTTGAACTCTTCGGTCCGTGTTCGTGTAGGTCCCATCTACTTCTCCCCATGAACGTGCAGGAAGGACAACATCTGCCATTTTTGCTGTTTCCGTTAAGAAAATATCTTGAACAATTAATAAATCAAGTTTTTCTAATAAGGTTTTTGTATGATTCATATGAACATCTGCAAGTAGTGGGTTTTCACCGATGACATATAAGGCTTTTAATTCCCCCATTTCCAAGCGATCTAAAGTACGGGTTTGGGTATCACCTGCCTGTGGATTAAGCTCTACCTTCCATTCCTTTTCATAACGCACTCGGTACTCGTCGTTTGCTAAGCTCATCGCTCCTGCCAATTGGTTTGGCAAACAGCCCATATCACCTGCACCTTGAACATTATTTTGTCCTCGAAGCGGCATGATACCAGTGCCTTCTTTTCCAATGTTTCCTGTTAACAAGGCAAGATTAGCGATGTCAAATACATTATTAACACCACAATGGTGCTCGGTGATCCCAAGTGTATAGGCAATCATTGAACTGCTTGAAGTAGCATATTCCCTAGCAGTTAAGATAATGTCCTCCGCCTTCAAACCGGTAATAGACGACGCATATTCAGGAGTATACAGTTCAACCTGTTTAGCGAGCAAATCAAAATCAATCGTAAACTTCTCGATAAACTCAGGATTATATAATTTTTCCTTCAGAATGACTCGAATGAAGGCATTGATTAGTGCTATATCCGAACCGACATTAATTTGTAAATGCCGATGGGCGACCTTTACCATATCAATTTTCCTTGGATCAATTACGATTATCTTCAGCCCTGATTTTGTCGCTTTTTTGATGCGATTGGCGATAATTGGATGGGCTTCCGTCGTGTTTGAACCCATCAACAGCAATACTTCTGCCTTATCGAAATCTTCAAGTGTATTAGTTGGGAAACCGCTTCCAAAAACCGTTGCCAGACCGGCAACACTAGGAGCGTGTCACGTGCGGTTACATCCGTCAATATTGTTACTGTGAATGACTGTCCTCATAAACTTTTGTGTAATAAAGTTGGATTCATTTGTACTTCTTGCACAAGCAAACATGCTAATTGCGTTTGGACTCCATGTTGTTTTAATCTCTGTTAATTTTGTAGCAATGAATTGATAGGCCTCTTCCCATGACGTTTCAACTAGCTTTCCAGCCTTACGGATAAGCGGAGATGTTAATCTATTTTTTGCATGTACATATTCATAGGCAAATGCACCCTTTACACATGTTTGACCTTTGTTTACTGGTGCTTCCTTGTCTCCGCGGATTTTCATAATTTTATTATTCTGAACTTCAAGGACTAAGCCACATCCAGTACCGCAGTATCCGCAAATTGTTTTCACAAAATTTGGTTCACCCACTGTTATTCCTCCCCTTAATTCATTAATACCTATATAACCATATTAATCTATTTAATACGATTGTAGCTTCTTTTTTTAAAAAAATTTGTCTTTTTAATAAGACTATAGAAATTTTTCAAAATAAAAAACGAGAGATTTGCTCTCCCGTTTTTACGCAATTTTGGCAGGTAATAAAATATTAAAGGTTGTTCCTTTATTCGGTTCACTTTCCACAAATACTTTGCCATTATGGCTTTCAATAATTTTAAAGCTAACCATTAATCCTAAGCCATTGCCGTTTTTCTTGGTTGTATAAAATGGTTCACCTAATTTTTGTAACTTTTCTTTCGGAATCCCAACACCTGAATCCTGAATCGAAATTTGCACGTTATTATCTTGAATTATTGTTTTAACATGCAAATCCCCGCCATTTGGCATCGCTTCGATACCATTTTTAATAAAATTTAGAAACACTTGTTTTAAGCGGTTTTCATCACATTCAATCTGAATAATCTCATGATTACAATCAAATGACAAGCTAACATTCTTCTTCCTCGCTTCGAATTCAAGCAATGAAACAACATTTTTAATGACAGGCACAACATTCTTTTCTTCTAATTCGACTACCTTTGGTTTTGCTAGTACCATAAAATCCTCAACGATGGTATTAACTCGTTCTATTTCATCGAGGATAATGTTTAAAAACTCCATCCGATCAGGATCTTTTTCATCTAACTGTAAAAATTCTGCATACCCTTTCATAGACGTAAGGGGATTTCGAATTTCATGAGCTACCCCGGCAGCCAGCTGGCCTACAGCAGCGAGCTTATCTTGACGGTGGAGGACCTCTTCTGTTTTCTTCCGTTCAGTAATGTCATTACGTATTGCCAAATATTGGTAGGGTTTACCTTGTTCATCCAAAAACGGAACAATCGTTGTGTCTACCCAGTAATAGGTTCCGTCCTTGGCTCTATTTCTAATTTCACCTTTCCAAACATGTCCCGTTCCAATTGTTTTCCACAGGTCTTTGAAATACACTTTTGAATGGTGACCTGAATTTAAAATATTATGGTCTCTTCCTAAAATTTCTTCTCGACTATATTTTGAAATCTCACAGAACTTATCATTCACACTGGTAATAATTCCTCTCGCATCTGTAAAGGCTACGATTGAAGATTGATCCAGAGCAAATTTAATATCAATATTTTCTTTAAGTGTTTCTTTTAGGTGCTCTTCCGCACTTTTTCTGTCAGAAATGTCTGAACGAATCGCAATATATTGGATTGGTTTACCGTTTTTATCCAAAAATGGAACAATCGTAGTATCAACCCAATAATAGGTTCCATCCTTTGCTTTATTACGAATTTCGCCTCGCCAAATCTTCCCGGATTGGATAGTTTGCCAAAGGTCCTTAAAGAATTCCTTTGAATGGTACCCAGAATTTAAAATCCGATGATTCTTTCCGATGATTTCTTCTTGTTTATACTTTGAAATCTCTTCAAATTTATCATTCACAAACACGATTGTTCCATATGGGTCTGTAATAGCAACAATTGTTGAGGAATCAAGAGCTGCCTTAATGTCCCTTAAATTTGTATCAGTCGTTGCTAATTGTTTACTAATTAACGTACTCGATACTATAAGACCGCAAATAATTAAAACAGTTACAAATAAGACCAAATAAATAAAAAAGGGAGTTTCTGTGCTTGACCCTCTCACCAGGTCACTTGTCGTAACAGTGGCCCTCTTTAATAAGAAATGACCTTCAGCAATAGCTGCAGATATTATAATGGCACTGATTGGTTTTAACCATATTTGATGACCTTGTTTGTAGTTTTTTGAAGAAAAAAGAATCCATAGAGAGAGTATAAAAAATCCAAAAATCAACAACCCCAACAATGTAAATAATGGTATATTGTACTTTACATTCAAATTCATTGCATAAAGACCGATTACTTGAATTGCAATCACAGCAAACGTAAGAAATAAACCGCCAATAAGGAAATGATAAAAACGAATCACTTTACCATAAAACGGAAGAAAAGCCATTCCTGTAAATGCTACCCCTATAAAAATGGAAAGAACCGTTAGTGGAATATGATAGCTAGCAAATCGATTTGTATCTGCTGATATAAGTCCCATAAAATTCATTATCCATATTCCAATTCCCATTGAAAATGTTCCACCAAGAAACAATAGCCTTTTATTTTGTCCTGAAGTCCTAATTAATGTAAACATATCTAAAGCTGTATATGATGCCATGGTGGTTAAACCTATTGCAATGATAATAATATAAGGATGAAAAGTTCCTAACAATGCATTCATTACCCAGCATCCCCCATTCCCACTATCTGTTTCTACTATGATTGTAATGTAAAGCAGAATGTTATGGAAGTATAAAATATGGAAGAAGAACATTTTTATCAATATTTTTACCTATAAATACACATTTAGTAAATAAAATAATTAAAAGCTCATTACTATATCTTGTGATAAAAGCCTTATTTTTTTTAAAACAGGTGATTTTTCCAAAAAAAGTCTACACAAATTTCTATTTTTTGATTATACTGTACTATAACAAGATGAAATAAAATAGACTGTATTAATAAAGGAGGAGTTTTACATGTTAATGAGTCCAGTTGAGTTTTTCAGAAACCTACCAAAGAAGGAATGTCCAGAATGCGGTCAGCATGTGGAGGAGCAAGCCGAAAGTTACTTAATGGAATGCGATCGCTGTTTATCCAAAAGAGAAGAATAGTCGGAAAAGAGGAAGCGCCATCCTTAGCTAGACAAGAAAATAACCTCTAACAGAAGAAGTCTGTATTTTGACTTCATCTGTTAGAGGTTATTTAACCTCGAGAGGGTAGGCGCGAAAGCTAGAAAGCACATAAAACTCTCCAGTCAACGGAGAGTTTTGTGTTGTCATTCAATTATTTTCCGTTTTGGAGAAAAATAGGCAAGCATATTCCCCGCCTAAAAAACAAAACCTTTAGACAAGGAGCTGAAGATCATGGTGAAGAAAAAGGACTATCTTGCAACTGCTCCAAGAAAAGAACAAATGACAGTAAATAATGGAGCAATATACCCTAATCAAAAATATGTAGCAGGAAATTCTGTGGATGAGCACAAATACTTAGGAGAAGCCAACAGCCTCCTTGCTGCAGATGAATTGGGCCAACAGAACGAAAATTTATAAAAGGATTGGTTGGGAATATAATGATTGATTTTGATGAAGAAAAAAAGACTGTCTATTTATCGTGACAGTCTTTTACAAAATTAGATTTTCGGAAGCTCTCTTATTTCATGCATCATCTCATTGCCACACATTGGGCAAAGTAAGTCATCAGCGACAAAATCCTTTCTCATCCAACCAATACATGAATGATCGATACAGGAATAAATTTCCGTGTCCACCATTATTACCTCAATATCTTCTTCTTTCCGTTTACCATAAAAAATGAGAACCGCCTCCTTTTTACTAGTATGCCCCAAAGGACCTTTTTCATTTCCAGTAAACGATTTTAACTTTGGAGGTTAAAAGAATGGATTTAAACAATAAACGATATACGTCAACCGGAACAGACATTACAGAAGTCAAAAGGTTAAACGACCAGTCCGGGTTAAGTTATAATGATGTGAAGAAACTTCTTGCTAAACAATATTTAATGGCTAAAAAATAGTTGGAGCCTGTAAATGAGGCTTCAATTTTTTTGTTACTCGATCTTATTTTTTATATTCTATCGTAATAGTTTCATCATGTCCTTTTGAAAGGAGTTTACTTTTCTTTCGGTTTTCTTTCGTTTGGAAAATAATATCAAAGTCATAATCCTCAGGGTAGAGTTCTTTTGCCGCTATATAAAGTTGTATCCTTTTATGATTGATAGAAACCTTCTCTCCTTTTATTTGGACAAGATAATTCCCAAGTGGATCCGGTCCGGTATAGACAATTCCAAACTCATTCGCTGGGGAAATCTTCACATTGTCTCCTATATGAAAATGTGGCACTTGTATCTCCGTTTTTGCTACCTTTTTTCGGTCCTTAAATTTGTTCACAATCACCTGTTTTTCTAATTCCTTCAACTTCCAAGTATTCGTTTCTACGATTGTATATTGTTTCTCTTCCTTATAGGTGATGGCATGTGCTCTTTCAATAATCTTCGGATGAATCCCTAGCTTTAATGCAATGGCAAACGCCTGACTATCCCCACCCCTGCCAATGATTAAGCGATAGGTTGGGCTAAGTGTGTTTACATCAAATTCCATCGATCCATTTAAAAAACCGGAATGTTCTTCGGCAAACTCTTTAATCTCACTATAATGAGTCGTTGCCAATATGGTTGCTCCTTTTTCATAAAGAGTTTCCAGTATAGCTGTTGCCAGACCCATTCCTTCTCCTGGGTCTGTGCCGGATCCAAGTTCATCTAATAAAACCAATGTCCGGTTATTGGTTTCTTTCAAGATTTCAATGATATTCACAATTCTTGAACTGAACGTACTTAAATTTTCGGTAATACTTTGGCCGTCCCCAATATCCACTAAAATACAATCAAATATACATAGATTACTTTCCTCAGCGGCAGGAATATGAAGGCCGCATTGGACCATTAAAGTTAACAGTCCGACAGTTTTAATTGTTACTGTCTTTCCACCCGTATTCGGCCCGGTGATTACTAATGCCTGCTGCTCCTTACCCAATACGAATGATAACGGCACAGCTTTTTCTCCTAACATTGGATGACGAGCGTGAATCAGTTCAATCTCATCTGTTTCATTAATACTTACTCTAGAAGCATTTATCGAACGGCAATATTTTGCTTTTGCAAATAAAAAGTCATAATGCACCATTGTTTCAACAGCCATAAGGATTTGCTGTTCCTTTTCCTCAACCAATCCTGTTAAGTAGTTCAGAACCTTTTGCACCTCGATTTCTTCATCTGTAAAAAACCATGTTAGCTGATCCTGGTAAATGGCAATTTCTTCAGGCTCGATAAATAGAGTCGAACCCGAAGCGGACGTATCTAACACCGTTCCCTTTATTTTATTGCGATATTCCTTTTTAATTGGAATGACATATCGTCCATTTCTCTGACTAACTACATTTTCTTGTAAAAAGCTTTTATATTTATTTGAGCGAATCAATTGGATGGTTTTTTCTTTCAACCGCTCCTCATGAATCGTTATTTGCTTCCTTATTTTCAATAACTCCTTACTGGCATAATCATCTACCCTACCGTTACGGATACAGCGGATAATTTCACTTGCAAGCTCCGGAATTTCATCAATCACATTTACATATGCTGACACTCTCGGAGCGTAATAAGCTTTATCCTTCATAAATCTGCGCATCTTCCCGCAGCAATCCAAAAAATCATAGAGCTTTGTTAATTGTTCAGCTCTTAATGCAACACCTTTATTCATGTTACCTAACAGCTGTTCCATCCCCTCCAAACCATGAACAGGAACACTGGAGCTTTTTGTCAATATAACAACAGCCTCGGAAATCTCATCAAGCCAGGCATCGATTTGCCTTTTATTGGTAGAAGGTGTCAGGCACTCAATTTTTCTTTTTCCCTCTTTTGTTAATGCATATTGTGCGATTATTTCCTTAATTTCTTTAAATTCCAATGTGTTAAATGTATGCTGATTCAATTTTTTTACCTCCTAAAATAAAAATAACCGCAATGAACAATGTCATTGCGGCAAAAAGATATGAGTGGATTCACTCATTTTTCATACTCAAATTAAACCAAAATAAATACTGTCTACACGAGTGTACACAGCTACATTGGTAAAAAGATGTATGCCTATGTCTGCCCATTGTTCTTAACATCATTCCAAAACCAAATAAGCCTCAACTCGAACACAAATTAAACGAAGAGGTTGACTGGAATGAATATATCCAATTGATTGGATTAGTTAAGAACGACACCTAACATAAAACATACTCCTTTATTGAAAAAGTAAATTCTTCTAAAGAATACGATAGTGGGAATATTTTGTCAAATACTACTTACGAAATCCTTCCTTCTTTTTTAATAAAAAAAACAAAATATGCAACAATAAAATTCAAAAACATTTAACAATCATGGTTCAAAAGTGGCTATTACTAACCCCTTTAACAGTTTATCATATTTATAATGGCTATTAACTTTTAAGGTGGTAAGTATGATTACAGGTCAAACAAAAAACCTTTTAACAGATGAATTAATCGAACTTTTACATAAGGCAGGACGAATGATTGAAGTGAGAAAGGGGACTTTTTTGTTTCAAGAGGGCATGCCTGCTTCCGAAATGTACCTTATCCTATCTGGAAAAGTTCAAATTTCAAAGATGAACGCCGAAGGACAAGAACTTTATTTACGCTTATGTTCAGCAAATGAGATTGTTGGCGAATTAACATTATTCACTGAAGACCCAAAATACATTTTTAACGCTAAGGCGATAGCGGACTGCAAAGTGGCAGCAATCAATCTAGCTTCGTTAGAAAACTCTCTTTTTGAAAATAGTAAACTTTCCTATTTGTTTTTAAAATGGATGAATGATCATTTCCGGAGAACAATGACAAAGTTTAGAGACTTAGTATTGTTCGGCAAAAAAGGTGCTCTTTACTCAACCTTAATTAGGTTATCTAATAGCTATGGAATTGAAAAAGAAGACGGCATTCATATCTCTGTTCCGTTAACCAATCAAGATTTAGCGAACTTTTGTGGTACAGCTAGGGAAATCGTCAGCAGAATGCTTACAGATTTAAAGAAAAAAAAGGTGATATCCATCCATCAAAAGAAAATAATTATTCATAAAATCGACTTTCTACGAAGTGAAAATGATTGTGAAAATTGTCCTATTTCAATGTGTAACATTGATTAAGAAGGATTAGCAAGGAGATTCTCATCTCCTAGCAGACTTAAATAAAAAAATCAATCCCATAAGGTATAATAAATGATGTTAACACGGCAGCAATTCCCATGGCAGCACCCGCAACAGCCCCTTGTACCTCCCCTTCCTTCACTGCCTCAGCCGTACCGATTCCATGGGCGATTGTTCCAATCGACAAGCCACGAGCAAATGGATGAGTTATCTTAAATAGACTTAATAACTTAGCTCCAAACATCGCACCAATCATTCCTGTAATAATCACAAAAGCAGCGATTAGGGGGATATTTCCGTTTAAAATCCTCCCAATTTCCGTTGCAACTGGGACAGTAACTGATTTTATCGTTAAAGCAAGGATGACCATTCTTGAAAATTGCAGACAATAGCCCAAAATAATTGCGGAGAAAATGGTGGTAACTAAGCCGATTGAAATTCCTACAAGTGCTGCGCCATAGTATTTAGCAAATAAGCGGCGATTTTTATAAATTGGCACAGCGAGGGCAACTGTTGCTGGACCTAGTAAATATGTCATCATTTTTTTTGCTGGAATGTATTCGTCATAAGAAACATTTGAAATAACTAATAAGAAGATAATGACAATCGTGCTCAAGAAAACCGGATTGGTTAATGGGGAAGAATATTTTGCTGCTATAAAGCGAGCAAAAATATAAACAGACAGCGTTAGAAGAATACTATAAAACGTGATCACGATAATTCACTTTTTCCTTTTCATTTTTCATAATGACGGATTGAGTTGCTTTTCCTGCAGATATAAGCCCAATAAAAGCACTGACAATCAGAACAAAAAGGAAAGATAATCCTTTATTAACTAAAGCTGATCCTATCGTCATCAAACCTACCGATATGGGAATAAAAAAGAAGCCAAGATGTTTTAACAGCCACTCAGCTGCCATTTCTATTTGTTCAATCTTTATGACACCCATCGAAAGCAATAAGAAAAGAAGCACAATACCGATGACGGTTCCAGGTATCGGTAAATGAAAAATCCGCACCATTTGATTCCCAACTTGATTAATTCCAATAAGAATCAACATTTGTACTGAAAATCCCCACATCTTTTTCATCATGTTTAACACCTATCTCTCCATTTTCCATTCAAATTGTTTTATTGCATCCACCATTCTCACAAATTCAAACAATAATATTAAGTATAAAGGAGGGACAATTCTGACGCATTAACTTTGTTCACAAAATATCTATATCTTTTTTAAAAAAACTTCTTTATCTTATTGGTAGGAGGGATAGTAATGAAAAAAATCTATCTCATTTGCAGTCTTGTTGTGTTCCTCGGAATTGCCGGAGGAATCTCTTTCTTTTTGATTCGAGATGCAAATGCGACAATACCAGCAAATGTAAGCTTGATTAACCAAAATGGCGATCCATATAATTTTGGTAAGGATAAGACAAAACTAAAGCTTATTGAATTTATTTATACCCATTGTCCAGACATTTGCCCAACCACAACACAAAAGATGGTTGCCTTGAAAAAGGATTTAGTAAAAAACGGGGTTTTCGGCAAGAATATCGAATTTATCACCATTACCATAGATCCCTACCGTGACACCCCAGAGATTTTACAGGGGTATATGGAGGGGTTTGGAATTAAAAACGACGATGATTGGTTGTTTTTAACTGGGGATAAGAAAAATATTAAAAATGAGCAAGGTAAAATTAAACAGGTTACTGATGCTTTGCAATTTCAATTTAAAGACCCAGGAAACGGACAATTCGTCCACTCTACTTTTATTTATTTGGTTGATCAAAATAACAAATTTGTCGCGAAGTTTCCGATGGGAAAAGAATTTAATAAGCAAGCGGTTTACGACAAAATTATGAATAAAATTGAATAAAGAACAAAAGGCGCAAGCGCCCGTTTAGCGGCGTATGGACTGGATCGCTCCAACTGAGATAAAGGAAACACGAAGAGCGATAGCGATTCGATGTTGACTTATCGTAGGGCGGAGAGCGAAGTACACTAGCCGCTGGGCGCTGGAGCTGGATTCAGAGAACTATTTCAATTTATCCACAATTAATTATTTTATAATTTCCTATACAATAAAAAAAGCGGTTAGTCCCTTGGATTAATCGCTTTTCATTACCATTTTTTTATTTAATTCACAGAAGAAGGATATTTTTTAATTTGCTGTAACGATAAAAGGTAATTGGACTTTGGTTTGGTTAGACTCGCTTTTATACCGGCTTTTTTTAACTTGTTAACGAGTTCAGTAAGCTGTTTCTTTGCCATACTTCTCACCTTCTTTATTACTTCTTAAAACAATTCTACAACAAAATTATGAATAAAGTGTGAAAATGGGAAAAATTTTTTAGAAAATTTTTCTTAAAAAATTCTAATCGACCTTTATGAATTCGCTATTCTTCTATTTTAATGGTATACTATATGGCAATATGGTTTTTTGGAGGATGTTTTAAATATGATTACCGTAAGTAACGTTGGTTTAAGATATGGAGACCGAAAGCTTTTTGAAGATGTAAATATTAAGTTCAACCCTGGTAATTGCTATGGATTAATTGGGGCAAATGGAGCAGGGAAATCAACTTTTTTAAAGATTTTATCCGGTGAAATAGAAGCACAAACTGGTACTGTACAACTCGGACCAAATGAACGGATGGCTGTGTTAAAACAGAACCATTTTGAATACGAGGAATTTGAAGTATTAAAAACCGTTATTATGGGTCATGCACGGCTTTATGAAGTTATGCAGGAAAAAGACGCGATTTACATGAAGGAAAACTTCACGGATGAAGATGGCATGAAGGCGGCTGAACTTGAAGGCGAATTTGCTGAATTAAACGGTTGGGAAGCTGAGTCAGAAGCAGCGATTTTGTTAAAAGGCCTTGGAATTGGCGACGATCTTCATGATAAAAAAATGGCTGAATTAACTGGATCAGAAAAAGTGAAGGTCCTACTTGCACAAGCATTGTTCGGCAGACCGGATGTTTTACTACTGGATGAGCCAACAAACCACTTAGATATCAAAGCGATTCAATGGCTTGAGGATTTCCTGATTAATTTTGAAAATACCGTTATTGTTGTCTCCCATGACCGTCATTTTCTTAATAAAGTGTGTACGCACATTGCCGATTTGGACTTTGGAAAAATTCAAATCTATGTCGGGAACTATGACTTTTGGTATGAATCAAGTCAATTAGCCTCAAGAATGGCTTCTGACGCCAATAAAAAGAAGGAAGAAAAAATTAAAGAGTTACAAAGCTTTATTGCCCGTTTTAGTGCCAATGCCTCTAAATCTAAACAGGCAACATCTCGGAAGAAATTATTGGATAAAATTACCTTGGATGATATCAGACCATCATCGCGCCGTTACCCATTCGTTGGCTTTACACCTGATCGTGAAATCGGGAATGACTTGTTAAGAGTGGAAGGTTTATCTAAGACGATCGATGGCGTAAAGGTTTTAGATAACATAAGCTTCTTTATGAACAAGGGAGATAAAATTGCTCTTGTTGGAACGAACGAGGTTGCTAAGACTATTTTATTTAAAATTTTAACGGGCGAAATGGAAGCAGACAGTGGAACTTTTAAGTGGGGGATCACCACTTCACAAGCTTATTTCCCTAAAGATAACTCCGAGTATTTTGAGAACAGCGATGTTAACCTTGTCGATTGGCTTCGTCAGTTCTCACCAAAGGATGACAGCGAAAGCTTTTTACGTGGATTTTTAGGAAGAATGCTATTCTCTGGTGAAGAAGTATTAAAGAAAGCAAGTGTCCTTTCTGGGGGAGAAAAAGTTCGCTGCATGCTATCAAAAATGATGCTAAATGGTGCTAACGTTCTACTTCTTGATGAACCAACAAACCATCTTGATTTAGAATCCATAACTGCTTTAAATAATGGATTAATTAATTTTAAAGGCTCTATTGTTTTTGCTTCACATGATCATCAGTTCATTCAAACGATTGCTAACCGGATTTTCGAACTAACACCAAATGGATTAGTGGATAAACAAATGACCTATGATGAATATCTTGAAAATGCTGATATTCAAAAACAAGTCGCTGAAATGTATCAGTAACAAGAAAAGCGAGAACTAACCTAGGCGCTGGCGTTAAACAATAAAATGAATTCGGGCACCCACATTATATTTGTTGGTGCCCGTTTTTTTAGCTCCTCTTCTGTTTTCTCCGCGATGAAGATTCAGTTCGTGAACCTGTTTCTGAAGTTGTTGTCCCTTGGCCTTCCACTTGTGAGGAATTCAGCCCGATTGTCGATGCGTCCTTTTTTCGCTTACCCATATGACCACCTCCCCTATTAGCTTTTGGAAAATAATCTCTCTCTATACCGAATATTTCCGTTAATCTTAGGCAAGATAATCTACAGGAGGAGGTGTTTTGTATGGCAAAGGTTGGAGTAGAACAATCTCTTACAAACGTTCAACAAGCACTACGGGAAAAGGGTTATGACGTTGTAGAATTAAAGCACGAGTCCGATGCGCAAAATTGTGATTGCTGTGTCATTACAGGTCTGGATTCAAACATGATGGGAATGCAGGATACCTTTACAAAAGGCTCAGTGATTGATGCAAATGGGATGTCTGCTGATGAAGTATGTCAACAAGTGGAGAGTAGACTTCCATAAGTTCCAGTTAAAAACTAAAGATAGGATTTCGAAAGACTAAAGGATTTCAACTTTAGTCTTTTTTATTCCTCCTTTTTCGCATGGATATTGACCTTGGGGCTTTTTTCTGAAGTATTTTTTTTCATTTTTTCATTCCGGCGGTTTTCCATTTTTTCCTCTTCATCAAGCTTTGGTGTAAATTCACTTCCATACGTTGCACCAATATTCAATTTCCCCTTTAACTCTTTAATTCCAAGCTGGCCAAAATTATTATTCAGCTCATATTTATCAAAGATGATTTTTTCAATATTAATTTTTTCTATAATAATCGGTGGATCAGTTGATTTAATAACCATATCGGATGAAGTTTGTTGCTCGAAGGTTTCTAATGATTTCTTTAACTCTTCGATATCCATTTCTAAGGAAGACAATTTTTTTTTTAATTCCTTTTCATAATCATTTTTACGGAATATGAGGAATAAACCTTTTAATGACATGCCACAAACTCTCCCTTATTTTAAACCTACTACTATTTATATGGATTAATTATCCTAACATGTCCAATTTTATGAAAGGATGGAATAATAATATGTTCTTCTTACCAACAAAAATAAATCTTGGAGATTTAATTGTTAATGAAGCTGGTTTAGGATCAAGCATATCGATTGGCTCAACACAGAAAATTAGTATTAATAATACAACCAAAAAAAATCAGGGATTTGGACAGCAAATTGGTGATAAAACATCAATCATTCTCCCCATTCATTTTGTTCAGGATGGAGATGTTATTGACGCAGAGGTTTTCTTTTCAGGAAACTAATCAATGGGAATAATCTCTCCCACTTTAAAGGTACGCGGGTAACTAACAAAAAGGATTCCGTTCCAGAATTTTGCTCTTAAGTCATTAGAACTTACTGAATCCGGTAATGTGATTGCTCTTTGGAATTCCCCATAGTATCTTTCTGAGTAGCTGGGTTTAATTGATGGGTGCAAAGGCAAGGAAGAACCCTTAATAGAAAGGACATTCCCATTTAGCCCTAATTGTATATCTTCTTTTTTTACCCCGGGGAGCTCAATTAATACGGTTACTTCCTTTTCACCCTCTATGACATCTATAAGCGGAAACGTACGCAATATTTTTTCATCATCATTAGATTTGTCTCCATTACCTCGGAAAGGAGATGTAAATGGCTGGTCATTGACAAACTGTTGAGCGAATTCCTGATCAAAAATATTTTCCCAAAAATCACCACCATGCATATTTTTGGCAATTTCCATCCATTGTTTTAATTTATCCATATCCATTAATTCACAGCTCCCATTCCCCTAATAAAATCACATAAATCGTCAAGTTATATGAATAAATTTATTTTTTAGTCATTCACTTCCTACTCTTATAATCTTATGCATATTATCTTTGTCACTTACCTTTAATAATCATAAACTATAGTGAAATCCCATATATATAAATGCAAGTATAGGGAGGGGATTTCTTGCAGACTCCAGTTCCATATATTAATATTAATATTTTTATGATAAAAATTAATTCCTTTGAGAATGCTTCTGCGGTTAATATTGGTCAAAACTTACTTGCTGAATGGCATAATTCTGATAAAAAAAATCAAGGTTTCGGGCAAAGTTTGGGTGATAAGAGCAGCTTTTTGGGACCAAGGAGTTTTGTTGACGACAGAGATCAAATTGATTCACCATCTTCCTTTGACTCTAGCCCCAATAATTGTAAGAAGGAGTGAGTCATCATGTTATTTGCACCCGTTGCTATAAATTTATTAGGTTTTAAGGTAAATGTTATAGATCAGGGCTCAAATGTAGTTATCGGTCCGAACCAACAGCTTGACCTTTTTGTTTCCACGAAGAGAAATCAGGGGTTCGGCGAACTGAACGGTGATCTCTCACCTGTCTATATTCCAATCCAAGCGGTAACAGATCCTGATGTTATTGATGGCGCTTCCGTAAAAAACAGTATCATTTAGTAGCATAGCTCTTAATCCTCTCATTCTTCATGTTATTCCTTACAAAAATAAGCCATGGAAAGGTGTATCCTTCCATGGCTTATTTTTGTGTATGTTTTAGTATTTTCTTGTGAATTTTTTGCGGATACCAATAAAAATTCCACCAACGACAATGATCATTATTCCATAAATAGCATTGACTTGTAAAAACTGTTGTTCATTTTCTTTTGATTTTTCCCTCTTCGGAGGAACTGTCTTAAGAATTGGCGGTTCCTTATATTTTAGTTGAATCGACTGAACAACCTGACCATTACTATTCTTGATCGACAGAATTCCATCGCTATTAATAGTTTTCACGCACCCCTCAACATTTTCTGTAATGAGGGTGTCATGTTCAGGATAAAATTCTTTATTATCCTCTTTAAAAATTTCGTCTTGGTTTATCATGGCATGCTGATAGGTTTTAAAACCGTAATCTAGCAAGAGGGTAGTATCATCATATATATCTCTTTTTTGCTCAGCCTTTAGAACAATCGCAGTCAGCCTTATTTTCCCATTATCAGCAGTTGTAGCCAAGGTTTGTTTCGATTCAGTTGTATAACCAGTTTTCCCACCGGTTATTCCCTGATAGGGCAATTCCCCCTTTAGCATGCGATGATGGGTTAATAATGTTGTTTTCCATGATTGCCCTTCCCACTCAAGCGATTTTGTACCGAAAATTTCAGCAAAAACGTTGTTCTTAATCGCATAATTCGTCATCAATGCTAAGTCCATTGCAGTTGTATAATGATTTTCATCAAATAATCCATTAGGATTGGTGAAATGGGTATTCTTTACCCCAATAGTTGTTTTTAAATATTCATTAAGATTTACAGCAAAACGGTCGACACTTCCGTCTAAGTGCTCAGCGATGGCCACTGCTGCATCATTCCCAGAGTTAATCAACATCCCCTGTATCAGCTTCTTTAAAGAGACCTGCTCCCCTTCATTTAAATAGACCCTAGTTCCATCTTGGTTTACTGCGTTAGCGCTTACAGTAACAATACTGTCTAAATTCCCTTTCTCAATCGCATAGATAGCAGTTGCAATTTTGGTAAGACTTGCTGGATACAGTTTTTCGTCAGCATTTTGGGCATAAAGGACAGCACCAGTGTCGGAATCTAAGAGAACTGCTCCTTCACTCTTCAAAGGTAATTGTTGACTTTCTGCCGCATAGGTACTTAATTGGTTTGAAAATAAAAATAGGACAACCATCATGATAGATATAAATTTATTCAATAGATACACCCTTACTCTTTTCGAATAATCCCTCTTTGATTTTATCAGATTCTCAGAAAAAATAAATAGTTTTTCCTAAACTTGGAGCAAAATGGGAGAAATAGAAGGATGGTATTAGAAAAAACAAAAAAAGAGGTGTCTCATAGTGAAAATAAAAAACTGACCCAGAAGTCGTCATTCAACGACCTTCTGGGTCAGCCTCAGCGAATCTATGGTCTCTTTTTCGAGATTAACAAAGTTATTTGTGCCATGGTAAAGGGTAATGAAGATTTTCTTCGATAGGCCAAATATTTAGGCTCCCATATATTAGTATATTTTTCTTTGAATTTTCTTAAACCCTGAAAGTGGTAAATAAAATGTCCATGTAAGAAAATTTGAGCAGCAATCTTTTCACTTAAAAAGGAAAACCTTGATAGACCAACATTAGCTAATGGTGCCATCCCCATATTAAACCGATTATAGCCCTGTTCTTTTGCCCAATCAATTAATGATAGGAATAGAAAATCAATGGTTCCCGGACTAGCTTCAGGCTTAAACCTCATTAAATCAACAGAAATCGTTTGAAAATCATCATAAACATACATGATGCTCATGAAGCCTTGAATTTGGTTCTTATCATCTTTTACAATAGCAATAGGTGCTTTGTTTAAATAATCACGATCAAAGAATCCTAATGAAAAACCCTTCTCTCTTCTCCCTTGAAGCCAGTCATTCGAAACGTCTTTTAAATCGGTCAATAATTGATCGGAAAAAGGAGGTTCTAACAATTCAAAATAAAACTCTTCTCGATTAAACTTATTTTTTAACGCACGCAAACCCTTCATTTTGTTTCCTGAGAGAGAGAAGGTATTTAAATCAACAAAGGCTTCTTCACCCAATTTAAAAAATGCAAAACCGTGTCCATGAAGATATGGAAGCATCTCATCACTAACTTGATAAAAAACGGGAGTAAATCCATACAGGTCAGCTATTTCCTGAAATTCATCAATTGCATTAGATATTTCATTTTGTTCACCAACGGGATCTCCAAGAATGATCAGTTTATCAGCGTATTGCTGGAAAGGAATTAAGATATTTTTCTTACTGTTCCAAAAAATGTATTTGTCATGTAAGAAAATCAAATGGGACAAAACCTTTCCTTTATATTTTGTTAAGTGACTGCTGATTTCTTTATCTTGGCTGATTGAATTCTTAAACTTCCATTTTTTAGACAAACTGTTTAAATAACCTGAAAAAAGAATGAATAAAGCGATAACTAATCCAATAAAGGCACTCATAAACAAATCACGATAATCAACTATTACATAAGGTAAAAATTTTTGCGGGATCGCTATTTTAGAGATCGGTAAATTTAAATACCCTATCAAAATGTACATGGAAGTAATGATAAAGATAACCGACACATCGAAAATTGTTTTCCCCCAGGTAAGGACGTAACTTTCCCGATAAAATTGACCCTTTGACATTCTAAGGATAAGAGCGACAATGATTAGGAAAATAGCTTCTTCATAATCTATTCCTTTAAAAATCGAGAATAATGCTGCAAGGATTAAGGCGAACATTGTTAACTCATATGCTCTTTTTACACTGTATTCAATGCCGCGCGATAAACCTAAAAGTAAGAAACCCGCCGCAACGGAAAGTTGGTGAGAAACGTTAATAATCGGTAATGACAATAGTTCCTGGGCTATCTTTAACCTCGACATAATTCCAGGTACACTCGCAGATAATAACAAGATTAGTCCTGATAAAAAAACGAGCATCGTCAAAATGACATGACTTAAGCCTTGTACAATCGCTTTCGGCAGATAATTCCAAGATTGGTTCCATTTTACCCAATACATCTTAACAAAAAACACCAAACTAATGATAAACGGTATGAAATAATAGCCAATTCGATAAAACAATAGAAGAACTAAGACTTTCTCTTCAGGTACATGTAAATCCTGCATTCCCCAGATAAATACCAAATCAAATGAACCTAGGCCCCCCGGAATCATACTAATAATACCGGCACAAGCAGCAACAATGTAAACTGGAAAAAGATTTTCAAAAGATATCGGTATTCCCAATACCCTGCTTAAAGCAAATATAGCCATGAACACCGCTAGCCATTCAACAATGGAAACAACGATAAGCTCAATACTCACTTTAGTGGTAATTAATTTCTGATTGTCTTTTTTAGACTTAAACGTATGTATAATAAAAAAAACGGGTAGATATAAACCCACACCTAAAACAGCAAAATAGAGCCATTTAACATCAACAAACAACGGGAATTGATGAAAGCGGGTCGTGACAAACCACGAAAGCGCTGAAACCCCGGTTAAATAAAAAAGTGATACAGATGCAATTACACCAAGTAGCCTTCGCTTATCATGTTCAAGCTTGTGAAAAAAGTAGGTTCTCAGCATAGCGCCTACCAATCCGCCCAAACCTATTAAATTAGAAAAAGAGTTGGCAATAAAAGACTGTTCTAATAATTCTCTTTTTGGAACCTTTAATCTTAATATTCGTACTAAAATCACGTCATAAAGCAGCATTGGTAATACAGCTGCAAAGGTAATGGCTAAAATCAATAATAAAATCCAGAAATTTAGTTGATTTATTTCATTTTTTAATAACTGCACGTTTAGTCCTACAGTGAATTTTTTAATCTCGATGATAGCAAAAATTAATAAAAACAGCGGAAAGATAAATTTTACTACTTTTAATATTTTTTCTTTTCTAATCCCCAACAAGATGACCACCTATTTTTTCAATCCTGATTTAAATATATACGTTTCGATAGGAAAATCAAAGAAATATATTCTTTTAATGGATGTTTGCTTATTTTCATTGTAGACATTTTATTTAATATTCAATCATCCTTAAAGACAAAACCGATTGCTGCTTTTTTTTCTGTCTAACAAATACAAATGATTAAAGTTTTTAAAAAGAGACAAGTTTTCTAACCCACTCGGCATAAGTATTAAATAGGACAAATTTACGAGGAGGTTATTTAATGAAATTCTTAGTCTTTAAAAAAGAAACATTGCTTTTCTTTTTAGCTGTAGGGGTAGTGCTTGCAAGTATCTCAGCATGGTTTATGTTAAAAGCAGGTGATAAAACGGTATTTAATCAACAATCGGATACGGCAATCCGTGAGATTCATATGGTTACAGTAGAATTCAAGAGCAAAATGAAAAATGGCAAGGAAATAGAGGCATACCGTTGGGATCCTGGATCGATCTCCTTGAAACAGGGCGAAAAGGTAAAATTGTTTATTAGTGGGATTAACGGGGAAAAACATCCTTTTTATATAGAAGGCACTAAAATTAAGGGAACAGTAAAAAAAGGGGAAGAAACCATTGTTCCACTTCAATTCGATAAACAGGGAACTTATCGGTTGATCTGTGAGGCACATTCGGACCGAGCCCATAATGGGCCGATGATTGCTGATATTGTAGTCAATTAGAAGCAGAAGAAATTCTTCTGCACAGGCTGTCGAAAAACCTTCGACAGCCTTAATTTTTTTATGTCACCTTAACATTTCACTGCGTTAATTCGATATAATACTATTAATACAACATGTCTGTTGATTTGCTCTCCAATCAACAGGTGCAAATTCAATAATGTCCACACACAACCAAAAAAATAAAAAAATAAGTGGTGAAACCTATGTTTAAACCAAGAGAATCTTCCAAAGTGAATATGAATTTGTGTCTATTGATGAATTAGTTCCTGATGATCACCTCCTTCGTTTGATGAAAAATATATTGATTTTTCGTTTCTTCTTGAAAAAGTTCGCCCTTATTATAGTGATGATAACCGCCGCTTAAAGAATGCAAGTGAACAGGCTCTACTTACGGCAGCCTGCCAAAATATAAAAAAGATAGCGACACACTTAGCCAGGTTAGAAAAAGTGTGTTGCAATTCATTAGGTTGATTTGCCACCCTGTTGATTGGAGCGGAGGGCACTCGACTCCTGCGGGATAGAGAGGTCACGGGAGACCCCGCAGGCTCCAAAGAGCCGAGGAGGCTCCCGGACCTCCCCGCGGAAAGCGAGTGCCCGGAGCGGAAATCAACAGGCCAGTTAGCAGGGCCAATCCATTATTAAAAAATTGCCGAGAAATATACCCTTTCTCGACAATCTGAGCAGAAGAAATTCTTCTGCTTCTTTCAAAGTTTAATAGATGGTGTTTCATTAGTTTTCACTATTAATACGTTGATATTATTATATTCTTCTTATATAACAGATCTATAATATGTTTGCATTTTTATAATACAGTTTAAAAAGACAAACTAGTTCAACTCAAAGAAAATTCGAATAAAACAGTCAATAAATACATAAATACCAACACTTCACAATATCTTAACAATTACACTCAATTTCATGTTACATATTTCACATACAATCTGTTATACTGAATTTAGGTTAAAGATATCTCAACTGTTATATATTTTTCAAAAAACTTAAGAGGTGAAAAATAATGGAACAATGGCAAGGATTTACAAAAGGGACTTGGACAAAGGAAGTTAATGTTCGCGATTTCATCTTAAACAACTACATTCCATTTGAAGGAGACGACTCCTTCTTAGCTAATGCAACAGATGCAACAAATAAGCTTTGGAAACAGGTAATGGAACTTACAGCGCAAGAACGTGAAAATGGCGGTGTCTTTGATATGGACACAGAAACCGTTTCAACAATTACATCACATGGACCAGGATATCTAAATGAGGACCTTGAAAAAGTGGTTGGTGTGCAAACAGATAAACCTTTTAATCGTTCTATGCAGCCTTTTGGTGGAATTCGGATGGCAAAAGCAGCTTGTGAAGCTTATGGTTACGAATTAAACCCTGAAATCGAGAGAATTTTCACTGACTTCCGAAAAACACACAATCAAGGTGTATTCGATGCCTATACTGATGAAATGATGCTTGCTCGTAAAGCGGCGATAATTACGGGACTTCCTGATGCGTATGGCCGTGGTCGCATAATTGGGGACTATCGACGTGTTGCCTTATACGGTGTAGATTTCTTAATTAAAGAAAAACAACAGGATCAAAAGAATACCAGCAAGGTTATGACTGAAGATAATATCCGCTTACGTGAAGAGATTGCTGAACAAATTCGTGCTCTAAAAGAATTGAAAGAACTAGGCACTAGCTATGGATTTGATATTTCCCGACCTGCCGTTACTGCCCAAGAAGCATTCCAATGGTTATACTTAGGATATTTGGCAGCCATTAAAGAGCAAAACGGGGCAGCAATGAGCCTTGGACGTGTTTCTACCTTTCTAGATATTTATATCGAAAGAGATTTAAAAAATGGTACAATAACCGAAACTGGAGCACAAGAAATCGTAGACCACTTTGTCATGAAGCTTCGTCTAGTGAAGTTTGCCCGTACACCGGATTATAATGAATTATTTAGCGGTGACCCAACATGGGTAACAGAATCAATCGGTGGTATGGCTTTTGACGGACGTTCTCTTGTAACTAAGAACTCTTTCCGTTTCCTTCATACATTAGATAACTTAGGTCCAGCACCAGAACCTAATCTAACTGTTCTATGGTCACCACAGCTACCTGAAAACTTTAAGAACTATTGTGCAAAAATGTCAATCAAAACAAGTTCAATTCAATACGAAAACGACGACATCATGCGACCTGAGTATGGCGATGACTATGGAATTGCCTGCTGTGTATCCGCGATGGAAATCGGCAAGCAAATGCAGTTCTTCGGTGCTCGTGCGAACCTTGCAAAAGCCCTACTCTATTCGATCAACGGTGGTGTCGATGAGAAATTAAAAATTCAAGTTGGACCACAGTATCAACCCATTACATCTGAAGTTTTAAATTACGATGAAGTAATGGAAAAATTCGATAAAATGATGGAATGGCTGGCAGGTCTATACATTAACACCTTGAATGTTATTCATTACATGCACGATAAATATAGCTACGAAAGAATTGAAATGGCCTTACATGATACAACGATACTTCGCACAATGGCAACAGGAATTGCAGGACTAAGTGTTGTCGCTGACTCCCTAAGTGCGATTAAATACGGCGAAGTAAAAGTAATCCGCGATGAAAATGGTTTAGCTGTAGACTTTAAAACAAGCGGCGACTATCCTAAATACGGGAACAACGATGACCGCGTTGACAGCATTGCCGTCGGAATTGTAAAAACCTTTATGAAGAAGCTTCGCAAACATGTAACTTACCGGAATTCTGTACACACTTTATCTATTTTAACCATCACTTCAAACGTGGTTTACGGCAAGAAAACCGGAAATACACCTGACGGACGCCGCACTGGAGAACCATTTGCACCAGGTGCGAACCCAATGCACGGACGTGATACAAAAGGAACGTTGGCTTCCTTATCATCTGTTGCAAAGCTTCCATATAGTTACGCAATGGACGGAATTTCAAATACCTTCTCCATCGTTCCAAAAGCACTTGGAAAAGAAGAGGAAAGCCAAATTCGTAATTTAGTCTCCATTTTGGATGGCTATGCCATTAAAACAGGACATCATCTTAATGTAAACGTCTTTAACAGAGAAACGCTAATTGACGCAATGGAGCATCCAGAACTATATCCTCAATTAACCATTCGAGTTTCTGGCTATGCAGTAAACTTCATTAAGTTATCGAAAGAACAACAGCTTGACGTTATTAATCGGACCTTCCATGAGTCATTGTAATTAGAATTCTTGGGGCTCCTCTTTTTAAAAGGAGTCCCCCTTATTATGAAAGGGGATTATCACCATGAACGGAAATATTCATTCTATTGAAACATTAGGAACGGTGGACGGACCAGGGATTCGTTATGTCATTTTTACACAAGGCTGCCTGTTACGCTGCCAGTTTTGCCATAATGCAGATACCTGGGAAATCGGCTCAGGAAAACAAATGACTGTTTCCGAAATCATGGATGATTTGATGAGTTATCTTCCTTTCATTCAAGCTTCTGGGGGCGGTATTACGGTGAGTGGCGGTGAACCTTTACTACAAATTCCTTTCCTAACGGACCTTTTCAAGGAATGTAAACAAAAAGGGATTCATACAACCATCGATTCTTCTGGCGGCTGTTTCTCACATTCCAAGCTTTTCATTGAACAGCTTGAAGAGCTATTGCAGTATACTGACTTAGTCCTGCTGGATTTAAAACATATCAATCGAAAAAAACATATTCAACTAACAGGAATGGCGAATGACCACATTCTTGATTTCGCAAAATTTTTATCAGATAGGAAAGTCCCTATTTGGGTCCGACATGTATTAGTCCCAACGGTTACAGATGACCCAGAAGATCTGCAAAAACTTGGGGAATTCATCGGAACACTTGAAAATGTTAATAAGATTGAAATACTCCCCTATCATAAGCTTGGAGTCTATAAATGGGAAGCGCTTGGTCATGAATACCCACTAAAACATGTCGAGCCGCCAACCGAAGAAAAAGTTGAATTTGCTTATCAGTTGCTAACTGCCCATTGGCAAAAATGATTAATTGAAAAATAGCTTTTAATCAGCACCGCTTCCATAGTGAACCGGTGTTTTATATTATTATCCTAATAGATTTTTTAGTAAAGTTTTCAAACCCTGGTATTTTTGCTTGGTTTAAATTGATTATTTAGCTATTCTCAGATATACTCTTATCATTGGTTAAACAAGCGAGGTGATAATTTTTGTTTCAGATACTCATCGATAACTCGGATATTAATACCTTAAATGCCCTTTATGTCAGTATTTACTTAGGATTAATACTGAAATTTTTATTGGCTTGGGGTGTGGAATATTCATTTTTTGGATCACTGTCAAATCCTGCAAATACAAAAATTATTCATCCATTGTTCTTTTACAAGAAAAAAAGTACTTTAAATGGCAGCTTTATTCTCATCAGAATTGTTAAATATATTCGAAAAAAGCAATATTCTCAGGATGATTCCGAAGAACCTGTTTCCCTCCAGCTTACTTAAAAAAAATCTACATCTACATTTTAGGAGGAAACATGAAAAAGAAACGTTCTTCATTAATAATTATCGCACTTTTAGCCTTTACAACTTTAGTTTTATCAGCTTGTTCATCACAGGGACAAGGCGGTAAAAGCGATGGGTTTTTCCAACATTATTTCGTAAATACCTTTTCAACTATTATCAAAACAGTAGCCGACCTGTTCCATGGAAACTATGGACTGGCTATTATTATTGTTACCCTTATTATTAGGCTTATCTTGATGCCTCTAATGTTAAAACAATATAAGAATCAAATGGCTATGAAGGAAAAAATGGATGTTTTGAAACCTGAAATGGACACTATTCAAAAGAAAATGAAGGCTGAAAAAGATCCAAAGAAAAAACAAGAGCTTCAAGCAGAAATGATGGGACTCTATCAAAAGCATGGTGTAAACCCGCTGAATATGGGATGTTTACCTATCTTGATTCAGATGCCTATTTTGACAGCCTTCTATTATGCTATTCGGAGTTCAACGGAAATTGCTCACCATAAATTCTTGTGGTTTAGCCTTGGTCACCCTGATATCATTATTACCATTATTGCCGGGCTAATTTATTATTTCCAATTTAAAGTTTCACAATCCAATATGCCATCTGCTCAGCAACAACAAATGAAATTCATGGGATTACTTTCCCCATTAATGATTGTCATGTTTTCCTTTAGTGCTCCAGCAGCACTACCGCTTTATTGGGTTGTGGGAGGAATATTCTTAATCGTGCAAACGATGATTAGTCGAAAACTTTATCAGACTAAAAAGCCGGAAATTGTTCAAGCAAAGCAAAAATAATTAGTGTTAAAAAGAAGCATCAGGTTTGATGCTTCTTTTTTATAATATAAGAATTTATAACATTGAACTTCGAGAAATGTCCAACTCAAGGCACCTTGCGCTTTTTCTTATATCCTTCGCCCTATTAACAGCCCACAAAAAGCTAAAATAATCCCTAAAAAATAACTTAAGAATAAATATCCATAAAAAATAGGATATTTTTTTTCTTTCCTGATTTGTTCTGATTCAAGGTTCAAAGTTGAAAAGGTCGTAAGTGCTCCCATAAATCCAATTCCCAATAGTGCAATGAGACGGCTATTTATTTGCATACCACTTATTAAGCCTAATAAAAATGCACCTATTAAATTGACGCTTAACGTTCCGAGAGGGAAGCTTGTTTTATTACGACCCTGGATTTGCTTACTTAAAGCAAATCGACTTATTGCACCAAAAAATCCACCAAGTGCAACTAAAATCATTTCCCTCATGTCGTCCTCCTCATTTCTCTTTTTCCCTTCTCACCAATAGTCGATCCTAATTTGACAAAAAATAGTCCTCCTAGAAAACTACTCAATATGTACAATAGTGCCAATATATCTTCATTCGCTTCTATAAGATGAACCGTTTCAAGACAAAATGTTGAAAAGGTTGTATAAGAGCCTATGACTCCAGTTGTCAAGGCTGTTAAAAAATAGGGGTGCAGTTTTTTCGGAAAAACAAAATGAGTCGTAATCCAGCCCAGTAAAAATGCACCGCTGAGATTAATGATCAGTGTCCCCAAAGGAAAGCCCTTCCCCCAAAAATCCACAGCGATAATAGCTAAAGAATAACGGAGTAAGCTGCCAATTATCCCACCTAATCCAACATAGAAATATACCAATATAATCACTCCGCTAACAATAAAAATTTACCTAATTTAACAGAATCTTCTTGATTATCCATAATGTCATTAAGGATATTTTGTTCTAATTGTGGAATTCTAATCTTGTATTAATAAGTGAAAGGAGTGGTTAGAGCAACATGAAGAAAAGTTTATTCATTACTGCAACCCTCATTTTTAGTTTTTATTTAACTGGCTGTGCCAGAAATAATGTGAATAATGATGTCGCAACTCGAAATAGGAATGTAACAGAACCGACGAGGGTCAATTATCAAACACCTAGAAATGGAGGTCCTGCCATTACAGGTGTGGATGTAAGTGACACAGGACTTGATCGAAACCTTAATCGTCGGGACAACAATATAACTGATGTTGGGAATAACCGAAACAACACGTCCAAGATGAGAGTAGCTGATGAAGCGGCTGATCGAGTTGCTGACTTACCTGAAGTAGATCGTGCAAATATCATCGTGACTAACAATAATGCGTATGTTGCTGCAAAACTGGATCGTTCATCGCGAAATGAGCTGACATCTGATATAGAAAAAAAGATCTCACAGAAGGTAAAATCAGTGGACAAAGATATCGATAATGTTTATGTTTCTACAAACCCGGATTTTTACGATCGCATGAATACTTATGCCGGGGATATCCGAAATGGCAAACCGATTTCCGGCTTCTTCAACCAATTTTCAGAAACTGTCCGAAGAATATTTCCTACTGCTAGATAACAATTTGAATAAGAAAACCATGCCTGGTATCTCCTCTACCAGGCTTTTGTCTTTATTCCTCCAGTTTCATTATAAGACCATTTTTCACCATTCCCCATTCGTCACAAAGGATACTATAATAAACCGTATCTCGTGCAAATCCATCAGATATAATCCTGTCTTTTCGCAGGGTTCCTTCTTTAACGGCACCCAAGCGGGCAATAGCTTTTTGTGACCTAAGATTTCGTGCGTCTGTCTTTAATTGGACCCGTGTTAGATTCCATGTTTCAAATGCATGGGTTAATAAAAGTAATTTACATTCTGTATTTACTTTTGTACGCCACACATCTGGGTGGTACCATGTCCAGCCAATTTCCACACTTTTTTGGGCAGGAAAAATATCTAAAAATCGAGTACTGCCAATAATTATGTTATGATTGTTAAACACTGTGAAGGTATATTGTGTCCCTTTTTCTCTTTCTTTAATGGCCGTGTCGATCATTTTTTTCATGTCGTCTTTGCTACCTATTTTAGTAGCCATATACATCCAAATTTCATTCGGAATAGCCGCTTCCCATAAGCCATCTAGATGCTCCATACATATTGGTTCTAATCTTACTGATTTCCCCAGTAACTTAAAAGGTTCGCTCCACAACAACATCACATTCATCCTCCTATTCAAAAAAAAGACTGTAGGCAATGCCTTACAGTCTTCTTAATTAAGCATCTTGGAAATATTCCTTGTAAAAACCGCCGACTTTCCCAGTATTATCGATAATGTAAAAAAATTCTTCTGTTTCATTTTTCACATCATAGACTTTTCCAGCCGTTAAAGCGTTATTGACAAGATATTTTTTTGCATCCGTATGAACACATTTAACTTTCTTAAGTGTTTCACGATCACGCCATGATAGATGTAGCATTGTTGCCACCGTTCCTTTCGGTCATTGTCCAATATCTAGTATAATCAATTGACCCAGTACTTCGCAACAATATCATTTCCTTCGACTTTTATAAGTTAAGCATGATTTTTTATTAATTCGGTTGCTTTTTCTCTAAGACGAAATTTTTGAATTTTCCCTGAAGCAGTCATTGGATAAGAATCAATAAATTCAATATAGCTTGGTATTTTATGTTTGGAAATTTTCCCTTTACAAAAATCCTTAATCTCATTAGGAGTAGCTGATTCTCCCTCTTTTAAAATAATCCAAGCCATCAATTCTTCCCCATATACTTTATTTGGGATACCTATAACTTGAATATCCAGTACTTTTGGATGAGAATAAAGAAACTCTTCAATCTCACGAGGATAAATATTTTCCCCTCCCCTGATTATCATATCTTTTAAACGGCCGGTTATTTTGCAATAACCATTTTCGTCCATTACAGCTAAATCTCCAGTATGCAGCCAACCATCTTCATCAATGGCTTCTCTGGTTGCATCCTGATTTTTATAATAACCTTTCATTACATGGTAACCTCTAGTACACAGTTCTCCCTGAACGCCACGAGACACTTCCTTAGTCGTTCCAGGCTCAACGATTTTCACTTCCACGTTTGACAAGGCCTTTCCCACAGTTTCCACTCGTAATTCAATCGGATCATCGGTTCTCGTTTGTGTAATAACAGGAGAAGATTCAGTTTGTCCGTATGCGATTGTAATTTCAGCGGCTCCCATCTTTTCAATAACTGCCTTCATTACCTCTATAGGACAATTCGATCCAGCCATAATTCCTGTTCTAAGCGAGGATAGATCATATTTTTCAAAATCAGGATCATTTAATTCCGCAATGAACATTGTGGGTACCCCGTGAAGCCCGGTACATTTTTCATCCTGAACGGTTTGTAATACTCTTTTTGGGTTATATTCTTCCACAGGAACCATTGTTGCACCAACGGAAACACAGGCCATCGTTCCGAGAACACAGCCGAAACAATGGAAAAAAGGCACCGGAATACAAAGCCTATCCACTTGGGTTAGCTTCATACAGTTCGCAATGTTAAAACCATTATTAACAATATTGTTATGTGTAAGCATTACCCCTTTAGGAAAGCCAGTTGTTCCAGAAGTATATTGCATATTAATGACATCATCCGGATTAAGAGACGCCATTCGTTCATGTAACTCCTCATCTGCAACTGTGTCACCAAGCTTGATTATGTCATCCCAGGAATAGGTTCCTGGATATTTTTTATCCCCTAGGACAATTACATTTTTAAGAAAAGGTAAACGCGGACTTATTAGTCTTCCTGGTACAGAATTCTTCAATTCTGGAACAATTTCATAAATCATCTCGATATAGGAAGCATCCTTCCAAGCATCCATTAATAGGATGGTGGTTGAATCGGATTGTTTTAATAAAAATTCGAGTTCGGCTGTACGGTAATTTGTGTTAACTGTTACAAGGACTGCTCCCATCTTTCCGGTGGCAAATTGGGTTACCAGCCATTCAGGCATGTTTGTTGACCAAACAGCTAGCTGTTCTCCTTTTTCTATTCCGAGTTGCATAAAACCTTTGGCAGCCTTTCGGCAATAATCATCAAATTCGCGATAAGTCCAGCGTAGGTTGCGATCTGCATAAATCACCGCTCCATGTTCTGGGTGTAATTTTGCTTTTTCTTCCAATAGCTTACCAATTGTAACGTTTAATAAAGTCGACAATCTTTCATCCCCCTTAAATATGGATAATCAATGGTAAATAAAACGCTAATAAAAGAATGGTATCATATTTTTAGGAATATTCAATATTTTTAAAATATATTTACTAAATGTGAAAAATGTGTGAATCTTTTTTTATTTATTAATTAAGGGTTCTCAAAATAGCAGAAAACCATTACAATAAACGAAACTGAATATTCAATCCATTTTCCAAGGAGGGCATTCTTAAATTGAAGATTATGAGTAACGAGCAGTTGGTTGTTTCGTATCGGGATGCATTAAAGACTGGCAAGGAAAAGGAATGGATTAAGATTTTGAAGGATGAAATTCAACGTCGTGGATTAAGACCATTTAAAAATCAATAACATCGTTTTGAAACATACTAAGATGTAAAAACCGCTGAAGCTAGAATATTCAGCGGTTTTTACAATTAAATTATTATTTTTTAACCTCCAAGAAGTAAATTTTCCGGATCTTCAAGCAAATCTTTGATTTTACTTAGAAAGCTAACAGCCCCTTTCCCATCGACAATTCGGTGGTCATAAGATAGAGCTACATACATCATTGGCCGATTTTCTATTTTCTCTTTATCAATCGCTACTGGCCTTAGTTGAATTTTATGCATTCCGAGGATACCTACCTGCGGACCATTAAGGATTGGAGTTGAAAGTAAAGATCCAAACACCCCACCATTTGTTATCGTAAACGTCCCGCCCTGTAAATCTTTTAGTGCTAATTTGTTGGTTCGCGCTTTATCTGCCAGCTGCAAAATATCCATTTCTATTTCGGCAAATGATTTACGGTCGGCACCTCTAACAACAGGAACCACCAGTCCTTCCTCAGTTGAAACCGCTACGCCAATATCATAATATTTCTTGACCAATAGCTCATCACCCTGAATTTCTGCGTTTAAATAAGGAAATTTCTTCAAGGAGGCAACAACCGCCTTAGTAAAAAAGGACATAAACCCTAGTCTAACGTCATGTTCTTCGAAAAATTGATCCTTTCTTCGTTTCCGAAGATCCATTACAGCTGTCATATCAATTTCATTAAAAGTCGTCAACATTGCAGCAGTTTGCTGAACCTCTACCAGCCGTTTTGCTATGGTTTGACGCCGTCTAGACATACGTTCATAGATGATTGGTTTTTCACTATCTAGAGCGCTTTCACGTTTTGGATCCACCTTTGGCACAGCCTGATGGTTTTGATTTTTATCCGTTTGGAAAGAAGTTATATCCTGTTTCCTAATTCTTCCTAATGGATCTCTTGTCTGTATATCCTTTAAATCCAATCCTTTTTCCCTTGCAAGACGACGTGCTGCCGGAGATGCGATTGGATGCTGACCTATTTCTTCCCTTTTTCGAGCTGGTGGAAAATCAAAATTAGAATGGGTACTATCATTCTTTGTGGAAGGTTCGATATTTTCAGTTTTAGGCAATTCATCATGCTTAAATTCAGTAGCGGGTCGAGGACTTTCCCCTCTTTCATTCACTGTAGCTATTGCCTCTCCTACCCTGACTGTATCTCCTTCAGCAAATTTCTGTTCTGTAAGAATACCAGCAAAGTCAGAGATAATTTCTATATTTACTTTATCGGTTTCCAGCTCTACTAGATAATCACCTTTCTCTACATATTCCCCCACATTCTTTAACCATTTTGCAATCGTACCTTCCGAAATCGATTCAGCTAATTCTGGTATTAATATATCAGACATGATTAATTTCTCCCTTCTTCAACCCTCGTTAATGCCGCTTGAAGGATTTTAGTTTGAATTAATTTATGAACATTTGGTTCTCCCTCCGCAGGGCTTGAGCGGCGACGACGTCCGATATATTCAACCCTCATTCCTTTTGGGACAAGTTCATTTATTCTAGGTTCAACAAAATTCCAGGCTCCCATATTTTTTGGCTCCTCCTGAACCCAGAAGACTTCGCTTATGTTTACATATTTTGCAAAAATATGTTTAATTTCCTCTGTTGGAAATGGATATATTTCTTCAAGCCTAATGACCTGAAGCCATTCAAAAACACTTTCCTCGTTAAGTTGGTCTGCAATGTCAATTGCCATTTTCCCAGTACATAGAACAATTCGTTTTACCTTCTCATTCTCTCTAGAAAAAGCAAAGTGTTCAATCACCGGCATAAATTCCCCTTTACTCAGTTCAATTGCTAGGGAAGAAACAAGCGGATTACGTAACAGGCTTTTGGGTGACATGATCACAAGAGGTCTAATCTCTTCCTTAGTTAACTGTGCTGCCTGTCGCCTTAACAAATGAAAGTATTGGGCTGCAGTTGTAAGATTGATAACCCTCCAGTTCTTTTCAGCAGCAGATTGTAAAAATCTTTCTAACCTTGCACTCGAATGTTCTGGCCCTTGCCCTTCATATCCATGTGGGAGCAACAAGACAAGACCTGAATTTTGTCCCCATTTTGCCCTGCCCGCGGCAATAAACTGATCAAACATTACTTGGGCGGCATTGGCAAAGTCACCATATTGTGCCTCCCAAATGACTAAGGTTTCTGGGGAAAAGACATGATAACCATAGTCAAAGCCAACTACAGCTGCTTCTGTTAATGGGCTATTATATATCCCAAATGATGCTTTTGCTTCAGAAAAATGATGCAAAGGAACGAAGGGTTCACCTGTTTGACTATCGTGTAGGACAAGATTCCTTTGGGCAAACGTCCCGCGCTCGCTATCTTGTCCTGAAACCCGAATGGGTGTACCGTCTGCTAAAATCGTTGCAAATGCCAGTGTCTCTGCTAACGCCCAATCAACTTTACCGAAATCATTTAGGGCATCAGCGCGTCTGCTTAATATTTTTTCAAGCTTATTAAACACGTTAAACTCTTTTGGCCATTGAAGTAACTCTTGGTTTATCTTTTGTAAAGTTTCTAAGGAAACCCTTGTCCCTATCGATTTATATTTCTTATCGAAGGAAGGAGGCTCAGGAATTTCAACTTTCTGCTCTTTTTTCACGGTTGAAACCTTTTGATTGGCAGCCACAAGTCGCTGCTGGATTTCTATTTGAATTTCGGACAACTGCCTATCATTTACAATACCCTCTATTTTAAGGTTTTTTGCGTAAATTTCTCTTACCGTTGGGTGTTTTTGAACAAGCTTATACATTTGTGGACTGGTTGTCATTGGCTCATCCATCTCATTATGACCAAACCTGCGATACCCCACTAAGTCAATAAGAAAATCCTTTTGAAAAACCGTGCGGTATTCAGCTGCTAAAATTGCTACAGCAATACATGACTCTGGATCGTCAGCATTTACATGGATGATGGGAATTTCATAACCTTTTGCAAGATCACTTGCATACCTGGTTGAACGTGAATCCCACGATTCCGTTGTAAAGCCAATTGTATTATTTGAAATAATATGAATGGTTCCCCCGGTACGATATCCCCTAAGCCTGCTTAAATTTAACGTTTCAGCCACGATTCCTTCACCGGGAAAAGCGGCATCACCATGAATTAATATAGAAAGTGCAGTTTTAAAGTTTTCAGTCGGATATCCAGGTTTGCTTCTATTATCCTGCGCAGCACGTGTAAACCCTTCAACAACAGCACCAACATATTCAAGATGGCTCGGATTATTTGCCAAGGTAACCCTTGCTCTTGCAGTATTATTTGCGGTTAACTGCCTGTTCAATCCTAAGTGATATTTGACATCACCTGTCCACCCAAAATTAATACCAATCGATCCTTCGGATGGAACGAGTTCTTTATTTGGGGCATGCTGAAATTCTGCAAAAATCATTTCATATGGTTTTCCAAGGACATGGGCGAGAACATTCAGCCGCCCTCTGTGAGCCATCCCAATGTTTATAAATTCCGCGCCGCCCTCGACCGCTTCTGAAATAATCTCATCAATGACAGGAACCATTACATCAAGTCCTTCAATGGAAAATCGCTTTTGACCAACAAAGGTTTTATGAAGAAACCTTTCAAACTCTTCGACTTCGTAAAGTCTTTTTAAGATATTTAGCTTTTTCTCCTTGTTATATGAAGTTTGAAACCTGTTTCCTTCAATTCTTTCAATCAACCAATTTTTCTCTTTAGCATCATGGACATGATCAAATTCATACGCAATTGTTTTGGTGTAGATTTCCTTTAAATATTGGTAAGCTTCGAGAGCTGTTTGAAATGACGATGCTTCATTTTGGGTAATAATCTCGGCAGGGAGCTGCTTTAAATCCTCCATACTAAGACGATAACTTTTTAGTTCAAGATGAGATAAATCTGGTTTTTTATTCCCCAAGGGATAAATATCAGCAGCTAGGTGTCCATAAGTGCGAATATTTTCAGTAAGCTTTACAGCTGCAATTATTTTCTCATGCTGATCAGGCTGTTGTGCTGTAACAACAGGAATTGGATGATTCAAATCTGAAAAATCAGCTTCAGTTATTTCCTCAAAAAATAAACTTAATTCGTGTTCAACCGCAGTTGGATCCTGTTTATATCTTTCAAATTGGTCAATCAAATAACCGAGATTCTGACCGAAAAAACCATCAAAAAAAGCTTTTTTATCTTCATTTGGACTGTTCATGCTTCAATCCTCCTTACTCCGTATGTATTATGACAACATCGATAATTACAGAAATTGACTAAAATCAATATATTCTTATGTAATGAATATTGTTTAGTGTGTGTTATTTAGGCACAAAAAATTTCCTAATAAAAAAAAAGTACAGAAAGGGAAAAGAAAATGAGAAATAAATGGAAATTCCCTTAAAAAGGAAAAACACACATCAAAAATGATGTGTGTTTTTCCTTTTTATTGAACATCGTCCTATTCAATAGTTTTTAATTGCGAAATTTGGATGAATGGACAACTCATTAAGTAAATTGGCAATTTTTCCGGCAGCATCAAAAGGGTTATCAGCATGAATGTCAAAAAAATCCTCTTTATACTCTTGTCTAGCATGGTCATAACGTGGGTCATAATAGTGTTCAAGTAAAATTTTTATCATTTCTTGATAATCCTTCACATGCAGCGATTCAATTAGACTTTTTCTTACTTCACTATCTTTCACACGTCTTAATACCTTTTCAATCCCATCGGAAATTTTATCGTAATACCATTCCTCTTGCTCATATGGTTTTACATATTCAGAAATAAGCTGAATAACCCGTTGTTCAAGTGGAGAGTGAATATAAATATTAGTACCTTTAAATTTAATATCCATTAATTTCTCAGGCTGAACCGCTTTGCCAATTCGTTTGCTTTCAGCCTCGACAAGAAAATAATCTGCTCCTTGGATTTCTTGAAGCCCTTTAAATAGAAGGGAGTCAAATGTTTTTTGGTTATGACCATTACTAAGACCAATTGTCCCGAAAATTGAACCTCTGTGTCCCGCCATTTCCTCAAGGTCCAAGATTGGATAGCCCTTCTTTTTCAGTAACTTTAACACCTCAGTTTTCCCAACACCTGTCATTCCATGTAGCACGATTGCTTTACTTGGAAGCAGAGATGGTAACTTTTCAAGGATATAATGACGGTATGCTTTATAGCCGCCGATTAATCGCCAAGCGAAAATGCCCGAAAACTCCAAAAAGGTTATAACTGCTTTGCTGCGCATGCCACCACGCCAACAATGAATAACTATCTCTCCTTTAGTCTGGTAGGATTTAATTATCGATAGTAAATGGGGAATTTTCGGAGAAACCAGTTCCATAGCTCGCCATTTCGCTGCAGAATTTCCTTCATGTTTGTATATCGTTCCTATTTCTTGACGTTCTTCATTTGAAAATAGTGGAACATTGATTGCTCCAGGAATAGCTCCATCCTCAATTTCAATCGGTGAGCGTATATCAATGATTATCGGATCTTTTAACATGAAAAGTTCATCAACAGTAATTTCCTTCATATAAACTACGCCCCTAGATAAAATAATAATTGCCGCAAGTGGTAAAATTCTATTAATAAACAAACAAAACTTCCGCAAGTGGGAAGTTTCAAACGAAGTTCATCTCATCATGAAAAAATACTTTCTTGCGCTTATTTGAAAGAGATTTTCTTTAAGAATATAGATCTATTATAAAGGAGATAATTGACGCTAGCAAGAAGTTGAAAATTTACATTGAAGTATTTAGCAGTTTTTTAGCGAAACGGGGTTCCGGTTAACTTTTCCACCGCAGTGCAAAACTTCTCCCAATTGGGTGGAAAACATTCGATTCCTTCGCTTTGGTAGATCTTTCCCATCGTTTTCAACTTTAATGACCAGTATTTCCCATCAAGGATTATTCCATCCTCTTTCCGGTAAGAGTGTTCCCAATCCCAAATATTCACCGTATAAAGCTCTCTTTTGAAATCCTCTAAATTGCCTGAATTAGCAGGATGAATAGTTGAAAATGGGTGACAATCATCTTGATTTTTCCATTCTAACGAAGCAAAGTTATTTTTCACAAAATTAACACGTACTTGATAAGATATTCTTCCGAAACCTTCTTGAGTTGCAATTAATGAGAATGGATATTTATCTGGATGAATGGAAATGCTGCCTCTGTTTACACGAAATAAATCCTTTTTTCTTGTGACAATCGATTTAATATGTGAAGGAAGAATTGGTTTTTCTCGATGTGATGTAAGGACTTGATTTACTTCATAGCAAATTTCCGGAATGGGTAATGGTCCATTTTTTTCTAAAATCGAAAGTATCGTTTCATAAACCCTCATAACTCCTCATCCTTATAGTTAAGCTGTTTAGTTTTATTTATAATACCTGCGTCTAAAATTAGTTTCAACAACCTAAATTATATTAAAGAAAGCCATTCCCTGCTGTAACAAATGACACTTAGAAGGTGAAAAGTCTACTTCTAAGAAAAGAAGCAGACTTTTCACCTATATTATTTATGATTCTTGTTGAATATCGACATTAATATTTCCATTTCGCTGAGGTTATTTTTTTCAAATAATTCGACAATTCTACTACCGACTACTACTCCATCACAATATTTGGTCAGTTCGTTTATTTGTTCTTCACTAGAAATCCCAAAGCCCGCTAAAACTGGAATGGGACTTAACTCTTTTACTGCTCTTAAAAATTGATTTAAGTCATGCTGGAACAAATTTCTCGTTCCTGTTATCCCTTTAACTGTAACCATGTATAAAAACCCTTTTCCTCTGCCTGCTATCTGTTTAATTCTTTCAAGTGGTGTTGCAGGTGTAACAAGACGAATTAATTCAATCTGCGCTTCCGCAAGCTGGGGGACTAGCATATCCTCTTCTTCAATCGGCAGGTCAGGAATAATACAGCCGTCCACCCCAGCATTTTGAATATCTTGAACGAAGGCTCCAATCCCGTAAGCATAAATTGGATTTAGGTAGGTCATAAGGATAATTGGAATCGTAACGAGCTCTCGTGCTTTTGCTAATTCAGTTATTATTCCCTTTAATGTTGTTCTACTTTTAAGTGCCCTAATCCCTGCGTTTTGAATAATTGGGCCATCAGCAACTGGATCCGAGAAAGGAACTCCGACTTCAATGGCAGTCGCTCCGAATTTTTCTAGGAGCAGCAACCTGTCTACCAAGCACTCTAAACCACCATCCCCTGCCACTAGGTAGGGGACAAAGGCTTTACCATCGTTTTCATTTAGTAAATCAAAGGATTGTTCCAATCGATTCATTTTCTTTCCCCTTCTCCATTCTTGTTTTCACAGCATCTACATCTTTATCACCACGGCCCGACAAACAAACCACTATATTTTGAGTTTCTTCCATTTCAGAAGCCAGTTTTACTGCAAAAGCGATGGCATGCGCACTTTCAAGCGCTGGTATGATTCCTTCCAACCTTGATAAAAGCTGAAAGCTCTCAAGTGCTTCATCATCCGTAATTGCATAGTATTTTGCCCGACCGCTGTCCTTTAAGTAGCTATGCTCGGGTCCTACTCCTGGATAATCAAGTCCGGCTGATATCGAATGGGCTTCTTGAATTTGCCCATCATCATTTTGTAGCAAATACATTAAGGACCCATGTAAAACTCCCGGCTTCCCCTTAGTCAGCGAAGCAGCATGAAAATCCGTATCAATGCCCTGTCCAGCCGCTTCCACACCATATAAGCTGACAGACTTATCCTTAATAAAGGGATAGAAGATTCCCATTGCATTGCTCCCTCCACCAATACAGGCCACAACTGCGTCAGGAAGACATCCATTTCGCCGTTTAAATTCTTCTTTTGTTTCCTTACCAATGACACTTTGAAAATCTCTTACCATTGTGGGGAAAGGGTGTGGACCCATAACAGAGCCCAATAAATAGTGGGTATCATCCACATTAGCCACCCAGTACCTGAGAGCTTCGTTGACTGCATCCTTTAAGGTCGCACTTCCTGATGAAACACTGACGACCGTAGCACCGAGCAATTCCATCCGAAATACATTTAGTGCTTGTCGTTTAATGTCTTCCTCTCCCATAAAAATGATGCAATCAAGGTTTAAAAGGGCACAAACAGTGGCTGTGGCAACCCCATGCTGCCCAGCTCCAGTTTCAGCAACTATTTTCCTTTTTCCCATTCGAACAGCTAAAAGCGCTTGACCAATAGCATTGTTGATTTTATGAGCACCCGTGTGATTTAAATCTTCTCTTTTAAGGTATATATTCGCTCCACCGGCATACTTACTAAGGTTTTCTGCCAAATATAACGGGGTTTCCCTGCCAACATATTCTTTTAATAATCTATCTTTCTCTGTATGAAAGTTAATATCCTTTTTTGCATTTTCATACTCCTGCTCCAATTCCAATATAGCCTTCATCAATGTTTCAGGTACAAATCGTCCGCCGAACATGCCAAAATGACCTTTTTCATTTGGTAATGTATAGGTTTTCACACCGTTTTCCTCCTAATCTAAATGACGCCTTTAGCCTTTTCGATAAATGCCTTTATTTTTTTTACATCTTTTACCCCATTTGTTTCTACTCCGGAACTTACATCTACCATAAATGGGCTGATGGTTTTGATGGCTGCCTCAACATTATCTACATCTAATCCTCCAGCAAGGATGATTTTTTCCCCCTTAATAAGGCTAGTATTCACATCCATCCAATCAAATGCCTTTCCATTTCCGCCCCTGTATTTTCCTTTCGGACCGTCTAGTAGTAGATATTCACAAGGAAATTGATTATACAGTGCTAACGCTTCATTGCTATTAAAGCTGATTGCTTTGATTATCGGTAGGGATATAGTCTCACTGAAAAACGCTGTTTCATCTCCATGTAATTGGATATGAGTTAGACCAACAATAGCAGCAATCCTTTCTATTTCGTCCCTGGTCTCGTTAACAAAAACGCCAACCTTGATCACTTCTACAGGTATATGAGAAACAACTTCTTTTGCCTTTTCCGGAGATACTTTTCTCTTACTTTCCGCAAACACAAACCCGAGGGCATCTGCACCGTATTCTACAGCAGCAACCCCAGTGTCAACATCCGTTATCCCACAAATCTTTACCTTCATCGTTGTGCACCTTCATTTATAGGGAGGCGAAAATCGACAAAGGTTTGATTTATATCAGAACTCTTCATAAAGGCTTCACCAACTAAAATTCCATTTGCACCTGCATTTCTAACTCTTTTTACATCTTCCTGATGATGAATTCCACTTTCACTAATCAAAAAGGCCCCACTGTTTTTTACCTCAGCAGCTAATTTTTCTGTCACATCAAGTGAAACTTGAAAGGTTTTCAGGTCTCTATTATTAATGCCAATCAGCTCCGCACCAATCTTAATGGCCTTTTCTAGCTCCTTCTGATTATGGATTTCCACCAATATCTCCAATCCCATACCCTTAGCATATTGATAAAGTTCATGTAATCTCATTTCATCCAACGCTGCTACAATTAATAGAATTAAATCGGCTCCATATGATGCTGCCTGCTTGATTTGAAGTGGATCAATAATAAAGTCTTTGCATAGAAGGGGCAGTTCTACAGCCTCACGAACTGCCTTTAAATCGGAAAATGAACCTTTAAAAAAGGTTTGATCTGTCAAAACAGATATCGCACTTGCCCCAAATTTTTCGTAGGTAGATGCTTGCACAGCTGGATTCACAGCATTATTTATCGTTCCTTTTGAGGGTGATGCCCGTTTGAATTCGGCAATAATTGATAATTCATCAGTTGTTTGTAGTTTTTTCATAAAGGAATGTCTTTTATATTGACTTTCTGGGATGAAATTCTTTCTTTTTCGAAGATGATCTACTTCTTGCTTTTTTTGTTCAAGGATTTGCTCAAGGATCGTTCCCATTTATATCGCCTCCCTTTGCCCCGCTTGGGATTTTTCAATTAAGGACGTTAATTTTTCAAAAGCTGCCCCTGAATCGATGATTTCCTTAGCTGCTTGAATGCCGCCTCTTATTGTGTTGGCTTTTCCTGCAGTGAAAATTCCGATTCCAGCATTGAGCAGTACTGTGTCCCGATAAGCACCTTTTTTTCCTTTCAAAACGTTTACCAATATTTCGGCGTTTTCCTTGGCATCGCCACCTTTAATACAACTATTTTCATACTGCGGCAGGCCTGCCTCTTCGGGATAAAAGGAATGATTTGTAATCATTCCATTGTCCAAAATGATAAGATGGTTTTCCCCTTGAAGTGAAGCTTCATCCATAAAGCCAGCCCCATTGATGACTGTTGCTCGTTTACGTCCCAGTTGTTTTAGTACCTCAGCAAACACATTTAATAAATCCCTACGATAAATTCCAAGAAGTTGATAATCTAGTTCAATCGGGTTTGTCAGCGGACCAATAAAATTAAAAATAGTTGGGATTTTGAGTTGCTTACGGACCGTCATAACCTTTTTTAAATTTGGATGAACATGTGGTGCAAATAAAAAGGCAACTCCGATTTCTTGAAGTATTTCTTCCGAACTTTCTACTGATAAATTCAGATTCACCCCTAAGTACTCCAGGACATCAGCACTTCCTGTTTTACTTGAGATACTTCTATTTCCATGCTTGGCGACGGGTACTCCTGCTCCTGCAATGACAAAAGCGGAAGTAGTACTAACATTAAAGCTTGATGAACCATCTCCCCCCGTCCCGCAATTATCAAGAACATTCACAAAGTTTTTCTTGAATGTCAGCGAATTTGCTTTCATTGCACGGACAATGCCGACAATTTCATCCACTGTTTCTCCTTTTGATTTCAATCCCATTAAAAAGGCTGCGATTTCCGATTCCGAAACCTCTTCTCCCAAAATAAAATCAACTGCTTCCTTCATTTGATTTTCAGAAAATGATTTTTGCTCAGCTAACTGGAGTAAATAGTTCTTCATTTGTTTGCTTCCTTTCTATCTCAAATAAAAAATTTTGAAGAATTTGTTTTCCTGATGAAGTCCCAATGGATTCAGGATGGAATTGCAGCCCAAAGACGGGATATTGATTATGTTGAATGGCCATCACTTCTTTGTCATCAATTGAATGAGCGATACATTCAAGCTCCTCTGGTATAGTGCTTTTTTCAATTGCCAATGAATGATAGCGCATGACTTCAAGTGGTGATGCCAGATCATTAAATATTGGGCTGCACTTATGAATAATGAAGGAGGTTTTGCCGTGCTTAATGAAATGAGCACTTCTAATTTCACAGCCAAAAGCTGCACCAATTGCCTGATGACCAAGACAAATTCCTAAAATCGGAATTCGTTGGTAAAAGCTCTGAATCAATTCAATGCATATTCCCGCATCCTCAGGTTTTCCAGGACCAGGCGACAGGATGATTGCTTTTGGATTCAAATTATGGATATCACCCACCGTTAACTGGTTGTTTCGATACACAACTACCTTTTCTCCCAATTCTCCGAGATACTGATAGAGGTTAAACGTAAATGAATCAAAGTTATCAATTAGTAAAATCATCCTTATATCCCTCCAAAAAGCCTTTTAACTTGCTAACAGTTTCCTCGTACTCTGTCACGGGATTGGAGTCAAAAACAATTCCCGCTCCCGCTTGAATATAGGCTGTTCCCTCATTTAGAATCATCGTTCGAATCGCAAGTGCAAAATCCATGTTTCCGTTTATCGATAAATAACCTATCGCTCCGGAATAAAGGCCACGTTTTGACTTTTCTAAGGAATTAATAATTTCCATCGCTCTCACCTTTGGAGCGCCTGAAACAGTTCCTGCAGGTAGGCAAGCAGCAAGTGCATCAATCGCTGTTTTGTCAGGTTGAAGGCAACCGCTAATTTCTGAGACAAGATGCATAACATGGCGGAACTTTTCTACTGCCATTAACCTCTCAACCTGAACAGAGCCAAATTCACTCACCTTACCAAGATCATTCCTGCCAAGATCGACGAGCATTTTATGCTCTGCAAGCTCCTTTTCATCATGTAATAATTCTTTTTCAAGCTGAAAATCTTCCTCTTCGTTTTTCCCTCTCCTTTTTGTCCCAGCGATTGGATTGGCTATTACTGTTCTCCCTCTGGTTTTAATTAAACTTTCAGGGGAGGAGCCAATAACGGTATATGCCTCGAAATCGATATAAAACATATATGGTGTGGGATTATTGGTCCGATGCATTCGATAAAGGGATAAAGCTGAACCTTGGAACGCTGATTTCATCCGCCTTGAAAGCACAACTTGGAAAATATCACCGGAAAAAATATGCTCCTTTGCCGTTTCTACATTTTTAACAAACGCCTCTTTTGTCGTTTCCGAGGTAAATCCCGAAAGTGAAAAAGATTCCTCTGCAAGATAATCGTAAGGCCTTTTCAGCTCCATCACCCTTTGGTTAACCTTGTTTTCAACAATTTCCAGATTACTTTCTTTTAAAAGTGGTATACCTATAATCAAAACCTTTTCCTTAAGATGATCAAAAACAATGATTTCTTCATAAAACATTAAGTGCACATCAGGCATATTTAATCCGTTAGGGTATTCTTCTCCGATGATTTCCAACTGCCTGATGATGTCATAGCCTGCATACCCTACCGCACCACCTATGAACGGAAAAGGCATTTCGTCGATATTGATATAAGGCAGAAGGTCCTTTATTATCTCTAATGGATTTCCTGTTAAAATCGTTTTTTCACCATTTCGATTGATAATTTCGTTCTTATCTCCAGTTGAAATAAGTTCAAAAGCCGGATCTGCTCCAATAAAAGAGTAGCGTCCAGAATCATTAAATTTATGAGAGCTTTCCAATAAAAACTTCTTTTTTCCATTAATCTTTTGCAAAATAGAGATAGGAGTGTGGATATCTCCGCTCATTTCTCTAATAATAAAATCAATTTTGGTCGTCATTTCTCTACTCCTTTCATAATTAGAAAAGCGCAAGCGTCCTGTTCAGCGACGTAAGGGCTGGACTGAACCGACTGAGATAAAGGAAACACGGTAAACGAAGTGAACCGATGTTGACTTATCGTAGGGAGGTGAAGGAAGCACTCTAGTCGCTAGGGCGCTTGCGCTGGACAATTTTCAAAGTTCAATATATAAATTCTTATATAAAAAAAAATCGTCCTCTATATGCATAACAATCGTTACGCATATAGAGGACGATTTTGAATCGCGGTGCCACCTCCATTTGAAGCAAAAAGACCTTGCTTCCTCTTTTCAGATACAGAGCTTTAAGACCCGATATCCTATCCTTTTAACGGTGGAACTCCGTGTATCCCTACTTTTGTTCAAGATACCTCTCACAAGTCCATTCCACAAATCCTCTCTTACCGGGTTCTCACCTATTCCCGGCTCTCTGGAAAGAAATAAAAATGTGTACTCCTCTTGTTCAACAATTTGCTTTTTTAAGTTGTGAAAATAAAAAGGGCCCTCCATCCAAAAAGGACAGAAGACCCGTTGTGCCACCTTTAGTAGCTAAAATTTAGCTCACTTTACCGATATCGAAGCAAAAGCTTTTAATATCTGTCTCATGTAACGATGAGATTTTCGCCAAAGCCTACTGATCTTTAACAAGGTTCGGTTTGGAAGCTCAGAAGTCCATTCACTATTACATCATCACTGATTTGCACCAACCATCAGCTCTCTTCAGATTCCGTATTAGTTACTACTCTTCGTCAATGCCTTAACTTCATTTTATTGTTTTTAATATTATTAAATCCCCTCCCTCTTGTCAAGAGTATTTATTGAGAATTTTCAAAAAATATATTACCTCTCCTGCCATTAAAAGGATTCCCTTCATATCGTTTTTTTTTTTGAAAAAAAGTCAATATTAACAGTACAAATAAAATGAAAGCGGGATAGAGAGAAAAAATGGAACATATTGATCAATTATGGAAAAGCACACCTGCTAGACAAAAAAAACAGTCTAAATCAGGACAAAAGCGTTCCGAAGAGATATCGAAGCAAAAATGGGCAATTCTTTCACTATCTTCTATTCCTTTAGTCATGACATTAGGAAATTCCATGTTGATACCCATTTTACCTTCGATGGAAAAAAAATTAGCCATTACATCGTTACAGACAAGTATGATTATCACCGTTTATTCAGTCGTTGCCATTTTTTTAATACCTATAGCCGGATATTTATCAGACCATATCGGTAGGAAGAAGATCATCATCCCAAGTCTTATCATTGCTGGAATTGGCGGTCTCATTTCCGGCTGGGCTGCATGGAAATTAGATAACGCCTATTGGGTAATATTAGCGGGGCGTGCTCTTCAAGGAGTGGGTGCTGCTGGAGCCTTTCCAATCGTACTACCATTAGTAGGAGATATGTTTAAAAATGAGGATGACGTTAGTGTTTGTTTAGGTCTTATTGAAACCTCAAATACCTTTGGAAAGGTATTAAGTCCCATCTTCGGAGCATTCCTAGCCGGATTTATCTGGTTTTTACCTTTTCTTTCTTTTCCAGTCTTTTGTGCCATTTCTTTATTGATGATGATTTTTTTGGTTAAATCCCCAAAAAGCTCTAATAAACCAATCCCATTTAAGGATTTCTTTAATGGTGTTAAAAATACCTTTAGTGCAAAAGGGCGTTGGCTTTTCGCGATCTTTTTTATAGGTGGCATTTTAATGCTCGTTCTATTCGGAATACTGTTTTACCTTTCAGAAATATTCGAAAAAGAATATGGTATAAAGGATATTAAAAAGGGCTTCTTTTTAGCGTTACCATTAGGCGCGCTTTGCCTTTCATCTTTTATAGGCGGAAAAATCATTAAAAAAAATAAAGTATTAATGAAATGGTTAACCTTTGGCGGATTACTAGCTACAGCTCTTTCCATTGGGGCCTTATGGTTTTCGATTAAGTTATGGTATATGATTACAATGTTTTTAATAAGTGGTATCGGAATTGGTATTGGGCTTCCTTGTCTAGATACACTTATTACTGATGGTGTAGAAAAGAAAGAACGTGGGACTATCACCTCGTTTTATACTTCCATGAGGTTTATTGGGGTCGCAGCAGGTCCACCGATTATTGCTATGCTAATGAAATTTTCAAACCATTGGATTTTTATCGTCATGAGTAGTCTCAGTATTATTGCAGCCATAGTGGCGCTATTTGCAATTAAACCCAAGGCTCAGGGACAACATTAACATAAAGAGCCTGTGGCTTGAATACCTCCTTTAATAATAAAATACCGGCAACCTGGGATTGCCGGCAAATTTTTTATTTTACTGGTTTCTTTAAGAAACCTATTAATAATGCGGATACGACCGAACCAACTAAGATCGCTAAGGCGTACATCATTGCTCCATTGTCAACTAATGGGACAACGAATATTCCGCCATGTGGAGCCCTTAAACCAATCCCGAATGCCATTGAAAGTGCACCTGCAATGGCCGATCCTGCCATAACTGAAGGAATCACACGAAACGGGTCAGCTGCTGCAAATGGAATCGCTCCTTCTGTAATAAACGACAATCCCATGACATAACATGCTTTTCCAGCATCTCGGTCCTGTTTATTATATTTATTTTTAAATATAGAAGTAGCTATCGCAATGGCAAGTGGAGGCACCATTCCTGCTGCCATAATTGCCGCCATTGGCTGATAAACACCACTTGCTAACAAGCCAGTTCCGAAAACATATGCTGCTTTATTAACTGGACCACCCATATCAAATGACATCATTAATCCCAGCACAACACCTAAAAGTACAGCGTTTCCGGTCCCAAGACCTGTTAACCAGTGAGTAATTTCTGAATTTATCCATGAAACGGGATTGTTAACAATATAATGCATGATGAAACCTGTAATCGCAATCCCGAAAAGAGGGTATAGTAATATACTCTTAATTCCTTCTAGTGATCGTGGCAGACTAGTAAAAACCTTTTTAAGCAGAAGGACAACATATCCTGCTAGAAAGCCGGCAACCAACCCACCAAGGAACCCAGCACCTCCGCTGGCAGCCATCATCCCTCCGACCATACCTGGAGCAAAACCGGGGCGGTCTGCAATGCTTAAGGCAATAAATCCCGCAAGAACTGGGACAATTAAAACGAATGCATTATCACCCCCTATTGCCTTGATTACAGCGGCAATAGGATTGTAGGATGGGTCGTCCGGATTAGCGGAATTATATCCGAACATAAAGCTAATGGCGATTAAAATTCCACCTCCGACAACAAATGGAAGCATATTAGACACACCGTTCATCAAATGCTTATAAAAACCTTTTTTTGATGGCTTTTGATCTGTTGCTTGCTTATTTTGACTGCCGTTTCCATGATAAACAGGTGCATCTTGGCCTAAGGCTCGTTCAATCAATTGCTCAGGACGGCGAATCCCATCGGCAACGGCAGTATGAATAACATGCTTGCCTTTAAAACGCTCCATTTCTACATTGATATCGGCAGCAACAATGACTGCTACAGCATTGTTAATTTCCTCTTTTGTCAGGACATTTTTTGAACCACCAGAACCGTTGGTTTCAACCTTAATCTCAACTCCCATTTCAGCAGCCTTTGCTTTTAATGAATCCGCTGCCATATAGGTATGAGCAATCCCTGTTGGACAGCCTGTAACAGCAACAATTGAATTCTTCTTATTTGAGGAAATGGTCTCTTCCTTCTCTTCTTTATCATAGCTGTTAATGGTTTCAATTATTTCTTCAGGCGTTGTGGCCTTCAACATCTGGTAACGTACTTCCGCTTTCATCAAAAGTCCAGAAAGACGTGCTAATGCTTCCAAGTGAGTATTATTTGCTCCTTCAGGTGCGGCAATCATGAAAAATAAGTGTGCCGGTTTCCCATCCAATGAATCATAATCTATACCAGTTATCGACTTACCAAAAGCGATTGCTGCATCCTTCACCGCTTTTACTTTGGCATGGGGAATAGCAATTCCGTCGCCTATCCCCGTTGAACTTAGTTCTTCACGTTTTAAAATTGCCGCTTTAAATTCACTAGAGTCCGAAATTTTTCCAGCATCGAACAATACATCAACAAGCTGATCAATCGCTTCTTGTTTTTGCTTGCCGTCAATATTTAGTAAAATAGTATTCTTTGTTAACAATTCTGTAATTTTCATCTTTGCCTCTCCTTTACTATATTTCTCTGATTTGAACATGTGGAAGAAGTTCTTCAACCATATCTTTCGAACATAGCCCCATTGAAAATGCTGTTGCACTGCCAGAAGCAACACTATAACGGAAGGCTTCTTTTATGTTGGAAGTTCTATCGTAGGCTGCTAAGAACCCTGCAACCATTGAGTCCCCAGCACCAACGGAATTCTTTACCATTCCTTTAGGAACCTCGGCCCTTAATGACATATTCTCGTTAATCAATATAGCTCCTTTAGCTGCAAGAGATACAATTACATTCTTCGCACCCATTTGAACAAGCTTTTTTGCATATGGTATGGCTTCCTCGGGGCTTGAAACGGTTACATGGAACAAATCACCAAGTTCATGATGGTTTGGTTTAATTAACAATGGCTGATAGGGTAGAATCTTTTTTAAAAGAGTCCCTTCTGCATCAACAACAAATCTTGCTCCTTTTTCACTACATATTTTCACTAGCTCTTCATAAATTGTTTCAGGTAATGTAGCAGGAATGCTCCCCGCTAAAACTATCAAATCTTCTCCCTTCAGCTTCCTAATTTGATCCATTAGCAATTGAAGATCATGTTCAGTGATGCTTGGTCCCTTGGCATTTATTTCTGATTCTTGTCCTGTTTTTAACTTAATATTTATCCTCGTATCTTCTTTGACCTTGACAAAATCGGTAGCAATTCTTTCTTTCTGAAGATATTGCTCAATATATGCTCCAGTAAAACCACCGATATATCCAAGTGCTTTACTCTTCATTCCTAATTGGTTAAGAACTCGTGAGACGTTAATTCCTTTACCACCTGGAAATTTCTCCTCACTGATGGTTCGATTTAACTCCCCTAATTGAAAACCTTCTAGCCGAACGACATAGTCGATAGAAGGATTTAAAGTTAATGTATAAATCATGCTGTCACAACCTTTATTGAAGTCCTATTTAAGTATTGCTTCTTCGTTTCATCTTCTAATTCATTGGTTATGATCGATGCTTCATGAATATCGGCAATTTTGGCGAACGATATTTCAGCAAATTTCGTAGTATCAGCTAAGGCATACGCCTCTCTTGAAAGAGCTATTGCCTTTTGTTTGACCATTGCCTCTTCCTGGTCCGGAGTTGTAAAGCCAAACTCAGGATGGATGCCATTTACACCCATAAAACATTTATCAAATCGGTACAAGTCTAGACTAGCCAATGCACCTCTTCCGATGAAAGCATTGGTATTGGGTTTAACTAATCCACCGATTAAATACGTGGAGATTCCTTTGTATAAAAGTGGAGCCGCATGCATCAAACCGTTTGTAACCACAACAATATTTTTTAATGGCAACAAGTCAATCATTTCAAACACAGTGGAGCCTGCGTCAAGGTAAATACAATCTCCTTCTTCCACTAAACTTGCTGCATATTGAGCAATTAATCTCTTTTCATGAAGGTTTTTGGAAGATTTCTCAACCATACTAGGCTCTTGCAGTTTCCCCTGTAATCTTGAAGCACCGCCATGGATTCGCTTTAAGAACTTTTGATCCTCTAATTGTGATAAATCTCGGCGGATTGTTGATTCAGAGGTATTTGTCAACTCAATGATTTCTTGTATTTTAACACTATCTTTTTCTTTTAATAGTTGAAGAATAATTCGATGACGTTCTGGAGTTAACAAGTCATCACCACCTATTATTTTTGTTATTATGTATATTTTACTGAAAACGATTGCAAAAATCAATCATTTTCTTTCAAAAACAATCATAATATGGATGTTTTTGAAGGTTTTTTTATCATAACTACCAAAAATCTATCATGAATGTAGGCAAAAACAAAATTTCCCTATCACATTCGAAGTTTTTATGCTATAATAATTATTATTCTAATCAAGATATGCGGGTGTGGTTTAATGGTAGAATTTCAGCTTCCCAAGCTGACGGCGGGGGTTCGATTCCCCTCACCCGCTTCACATGGAGAAGTACCCAAGTGGTTATAAGGGGGCGCACTCGAAATGCGCTAGGGCGGGCGACCGTCGCGTGAGTTCGAATCTCATCTTCTCCTCCATACATAGATAAGCGCGAAGTACACTAGCTGCTGAGTGCTGGAGCTAGACAGTTATCGAAGTTCATTGTTATAAATTCTTATATTTCGAATCAAAAAACGCCAGAGTTTCTGGCGTTTTTTGGATTTAAAATTATTCAAAAGGACTTAACCATTCAGAATCTCTGTTTGCACAAATATGACATGTCTCTTTTTCTGGCTGAAAAGAAGAAAATGACTGTCCACAATCCCGGCATTTTTTTGTATTAAGGCTTTCAACCTTGTCACTTTTTTCTTTTATATTTGATCGAATACGAATGGCCGCTTCTGGACAAATATCTGTGCAGGCAGTACAATTCACACATTTTTCATGTTGTATCTGGAAAGCAGTATCTACAATAGTAAACACTTTTTGCGGACAAAAGGAAAAACAAGCCATGCATAGTGTACATTTATTTTTATCTATTTCTACTGAATAAAATTGGAACTCATGATAATAATTTGTCAGATTCCACTCATCTTCTTCCATTTGCCACGAAACTGGAGCCAAACTTTTAGCTAACTGTTTCCCCTCTTTTTGTAGTGATGAAAATAAGGCTCTACGTGATAGCTTCTCCTCATTTCTCTTTTGAACAATTTCAATCGGTTTTTCACCAAGCTGGATCAATATCCGATTGGTTCCAATAAGGACTAAGTCCCATTGTTCATTCAATGGATTATGTTTTATCTGAATGGCGTTCATTCCTCTTTTTTTATATATCAACAATTCCTTTATCGTCGGCGTATATGCCTCACTATAAATGAGACAAGTATGATCAAATTCCCTTGTTACTGCTTTTCCTTTAATAGCCGACAAGGGGCAGGCAATGATACAATTTCCACAGGAATTGCAACGCTGTGAATCTATTTCCATTGTTCTTTCATTGCATGAAATGGCTTCATATTTACAAACTTTCGTACAAACAGTGCAGGTGGACCTATAGTTTCTTTTCCTTGAACATTTATCCGTTATTTTCAAATCAGCATGCATACTTTCTAACCAATTTAGAATCAAAGACATAGTATCACCTGGATAGATTAGCCGAGGTACCAATGATCCCTTTGGCACTACAGCTGATTGTTTTATCCCGCATTTACTTGAGTTAGACCCTCACTTCAAGGCTTTGCTCTTACATGAAGGTTTAGTGGGGGATGAAGCCCCCACGGATTGAAGTTTCACCTTAAGAACTGGACAATTTCGCATCCTTGTGGGGCGTAATGACGATATTGGGATGTGTAATCGAATTGCTCGGCATCCCTTTGATTTGACTTACATTTCCATATTTTTTCTTTAATTCCTCAACTGGCCCAAAGTCAATTGCCCTCATTGGACAAGTCGAAACACACACGGGCTCCTCTCCTTTTTCTTGAAGTTCGATGCAAAAATCACATTTATTCGATTTAAACTTCTTTTTATTATATTGCGGTGCCCCATATGGACATGCTCTAACGCAAAGCTGCGCCCCTGCACAAATCTCTTGATCGATCGTAACGACACCATTTTCTTTATTTTTAACAATCGCTCCGGTTGGGCAGCTGGGAATACATTTTGGTTTAGTGCAATGATTACAGGCGATCGAAAAATAAAAGGATTTAATGTTATGAACAATTCCGCTAGCCGGCTGCTGGATGAAGCTTCCTTCCTCATAGGTATACACTCTTCGAAAATTCACACCCACATCGAGATTATTTCTATCCTTACAAGCAACACTGCAGGCCTTACAGCCGGTGCAAAGACTTTGATTAATATAAAACCCTAACTGAGCCAAACTCCTCACTCCTTAAGCTTTTTTCACTTCAACAAGGTTTGTCTGTTGCGGATTTGATTTTGCAAGTGGTGTTGGCCGCTGCGATGTTAGGACATTAAGGGATCCTCGTTGATCTAGTCCGTTTTTATCTGGTGTGTACCATGCACCCTGTGGTATTCCAGCTACACCAGGAGTAATACGCGGCGTTACTTTCACATCAATAATTAGCGAACCACGATCATTAAAGACCTGTGCACGGTCACCATTTTTTATGCCCCGTTTCTCGGCATCCTTCGGGTTCAGCCACATTTCCTGCTTTGCTGCTTCCTCAAGCCATGACTGGTTGTCATAGGTAGAATGACATCTCCGTTTGTAATGCCAGCCAATGAGCTGTAAAGGATACTTCTCTATTAGTGGATCTTCCGGTCCTTCCCATGAAGGAATATACTTTGCGATAGCCGGTATTTCATCATGCTGGTCCATATCCCATAAAGCCTTTGAAAATAATTCAATTTTTCCTGAAGGTGTTTCAAACGGTTTTTTCTCGAGGTCATCTATTTGGTCTTTAAATCCGATCAGTGGTGAATCATATTTAAAGTGATGGACCCCCTGTTTACGGAATTCCTCAAATGTCGGGAAGTTAGGATCAATCTCTTTCCTTGTTCTTTCCACGCTTTCTTTAACCAAGTCGAGGATGGTTCTTCCTTCAGTAAATTTTTCTTTTACCCCTAATTTATCAGCTACCTCAGCAAATACATCATATTCATTACGGCATTCATACAGTGGATCAATTGTTTTTTCCCCAAAAACAACATAATCTCCAAAACACCATGGCACACCAATATCATAGCGCTCAAAAAAGGTTGTACCAGGCAATAAAATGTCAGCATACTTTGCACTAGGGGTCATAAAAATATCACTTACCACAATAAATTCTACTTTGCTTTCATCCTCAAGAAGTTTGGTCGTCTTATTAATGTCTGAGTGCTGATTAATAAGCATATTCCCTGCCATATTAAAGATTAATTTTATATTGGTTTTTAACTTGTCTGTTCCTTCTAGACCGTCTGCCGCTGTCATTTCTGTTCCTTTTTCCACTGCTTGTGTCCAAAGAAAACATGGAATAGAAGCTTTTACTGGATTTTCATAGGAAAATGGAAATACTATATTCGATCGGTTCCAATAACCAGTCCCAGCTCCCCAACCGCCAAGCTTGCCAACGTTTCCTGTCAGACAGGCTAGCTGTGCTCCTCCGCGCATGAATTGCTCACCGTAAGCTTGCCGCTGTGCCGCCCAGCCTTGAATAAGGGCGGCTTGCTTAGTTTTGGCGTACTCGCGAGCAATTTCACGGATTTTCTCTGCTGGTACGTGGCAAATTTTTTCAGCCCATTCCGGTGTTTTTGGAGTACCATCCTTTTCCCCAAGTAAATAGCTTTTCAGAGATTCCAGCTTGGCTACTCCATCAGGCATATGTTCACCATCAAAACCGATACAGTATTTATCTAGGAATGCCTGGTCTTGTAGTTCCTCTGTAATGATTACATATCCCATAGCATCCATCATGGCATTATCAGTCGTTGGGAGTATGGGAATCCACTCATCCGCAAATGCGATGGCCGTATCTGTATACCGCGGGTCAATGACGATAATTTTAGCGCCATTTTTCTTTGCCTGCATTAAATATTCCCTATATGGAGTAGAAAATATCATTTCTGAAGGGTTTTGCCCCCATAAAATAATAAGCTTTGAATGTAACAGGGTATCAAAGCTGCTCCCTGAGTTATTCGTTCCATAGGTATACGGAGTCGCCACATTTCCTGCTCCTGAACTATAATCATTACGGTAATTTAAATAGCCTCCTGTTAGCGATAATAGTTTCCTAGCCGCATTTTTTCCTCCATGTAATCCCCAGCTTTGACCGGAGGCATAGTTTACATAACGTGATTCTGGCCCATATTTATCACCAATTCGTTTCACTTCAGAAGCAATTGTCTCTATTGCCTCTTCCCATGAAATCCTCTTAAACTTCCCCTCTCCACGTTTCCCCACCCGTTTCATCGGATACTTTAAACGGTCTGGATGGTAAAGCATGTTACGATAGTTTCGTCCTCTGACACACGCCCTTAAAGGAGGTGTTGCAAAGTCGCCGCCTGCTTGTGTGTCAGTACTTACACGTACAACCACTCCATCTTTTACATGCGCCTTGATGACACAGCGCCCACCACAGTTATTAATGCTACAGGTTGAAATAATTTTCTCACTATCTTTTGCCACTACTACCTTTGCCTCTTCTTTACGATCAATGAGCATCTTTGTTCCGATTCCACCTGCAATTACTGGTAAACCAATTGCCCCTGACCATTTTAAAAACGTACGTCGTTGCATTTTATTGGCTAACAAATTCTTTAATGGATTTTTTTCAGACATATTCTTGTGCCCTCCCTTACTTCAACTAATGATTCCAGGTCAAAGCTCAAAAAATCTTCAAGAAGCATGGCTGCTCCTAAATATAATTGACTATTCGTATTTTCAATTACTCTTTCACAAAAAAATGGAATCCAGATGATTAAATGTTCTTCTAGAAAGCTAATCTGGGTGGTAAGCAATTTTTCTATCTTTTCTTCTGTAGGTTCATGCAAACATAAATCTGAAAGATAGATCATAAATTCCAGTTCAAGTAATAGATGGTCGTCAGGTTCATTGTTTTCCTTCCTATATTGGAGACCAAATCGATGGTATTGCTCCCTGACTTGATAGGTCCATTCTTCAAAAAGCAGATGTTCCTTACTCCTGTAGTACGATTCCCAAGGTGGTGCAACTAATGGTCCTGGTCCTATGAAAAGCCTTTGGTACTCTTCCTTCTCCCTTTTGATTTGCTCAATAGACAGGTGTTTAAAAAAGTCATGAAGGATTTTCCCCCCTTCATGGAATTCCCCTAATTCTTCGAAAGTGTTATCCTTTTGAATTTCAAATAAGGTTTCTAATTTTTCTGGTACAAAAAATAACAAGTGTAACAGTTGATAACATTTTTTTCTCGATAACAAAAACGACTGTAATTGGATATGTATAGATTCTGTCGTAGAAGTCATATCGCACTCTCCTGTTTGTGAATTATTTCACATAAATATTCAAATATTTTTTCACCTACTTTATATCTATATTACATATTCATATTACCGCATTCTCCCAAAATTGTTATCTACTTTGTGCATTTATTCACATTATTTTCAAATTAAGGTGACAAAATTATACAAAAAGATGGATAATTTGTTCTTATTTTTCTCAGAACACAAAAAGAGTGTATAATAAGACGATAAAATAATATATAAAGGATGATCAGCTTGAACATTACTAACCATTTAGTTGAGAAACTTGAAGATCCATTCGGATTATTATCTGGTGACCGCTATGAATTTTTCCTTGAACTTGATGTAGATGAAGAGGATGAACTCTATTCTGATAAAGGTGTTGGAATAAAAATAATTTTTGTAAGCGATGAGAATGGACAAAGAATTTCTCAGTATCATTTTTTTGAAAAAGGAACTGAAAAAGTGTTAGACTTTGCCCTTGAAGAGGACGAAGAAGAATTGGTCTTAAATTTTTGCAAAGAACATTTGGAAGAATAAAAAAAGCAGGAGACATTTCCTCCTCCTGCTTTTCAAAATGATTACATAAAATTCTTACTATGGTTATGAATTACCTGAAGCTCTTTTGTGGTTTGACTCATTTCACTTTTGCATATTGGACATAGGGGTACATCACTGCTCTTAAAATTATCGCGAATCCAGCATTTACAATTATCTGAAGAACATACCCAAATTTTTGTTTCTTCTAATTTAATTTCTTCATCATTTTTTCTGCCAAACGCCAAAACTAATCACCCCTTGTACTTAGTGCATGACTGTTTTTGAACACTTTGTATCTTCCTCAAAAACTATGTTTCTAGTGATATATAGATAAAAAGGTGATGCCCTATTCGAATGCATCACCTTTATATTTTAACAGAATTATACTGCTTTAACGTTAGAAGCTTGTGGTCCACGAGCGCCTTCAACGATTTCAAAAGAAACCGATTGGCCTTCTTCTAAAGTTTTGAAACCTTCTGATTGGATTGCTGAGAAGTGTACGAATACATCTTGACCGCCTTCAGCTTCAATAAATCCGAATCCTTTTTCTGCATTAAACCATTTAACTTTACCGTTATTCATGGAATTACCCCCAAAAAAATGTGTTCACTTTAAGTTTATCTTACATTTAAAATAATAAAAAAGGCGCACTTGCACGTTTGGGCAATAGGCATCACCCACTGTTCGTGCAGTTACGACTACCAAAACCATAAATATTTAACGAACATTAAAGCGTATCTCTATTTTATCTCAATAAACCTGTTTAGTCAAACTAATTTCTAAAACTAGGAAATACTGAAAATATCTTGTATTATATTCGAGAAAAAATGAAGTTTTTGAGTTTCACAGATGGAAATTTTTCTTTTTTAAATGTAAGAAAGCCAATTCAACAGTCCGAATCGGCTTTCTTTTTCATGCTTCTTTCTTTATCTTTGGTTCTGCCTTCTTTTTTTGCGCTCCACCTTTTTTGGGTTTTGTCCGATCTATCGATGCTTTTAGTGCAGCCATTAAATCAGTGACATTTGAAGGAATATCCTTCGTCGTAGCCGTTACCGTTTCTTTCCCGTTTCGTTTTGATTCAATTAATTCTAGCAAGGCAGAACGATATTCATCCGTATATTTATCAGGCTCGAATTCTGAGGTCAATTGGTCAATAAGCAAAATCGCAGTGTCTAATTCTTTTTTTGTCACTTTATCTTCTGATGGGACATTCGGTACGTCACCAGCCTTGCGGACTTCGTCTGGAAAATGAATAGTTTCCAAAACCAATGTATTCTCATAAACACGAATGACGGCCAATTGCTCTTTAGAGCGAATGACAATTTTAGCAAGTCCCACTTTTTGTGATTCCTGTAAAGCTTTTCGTAATAATGAATAGGCCTTACTACCACCTTCATGCGGTGACATATAATAGCTTCGCTCAAAATAAATGGGATCGATTTGTTCAATTTTAACAAAATCGATGATTTCAACTGCCTTTTCCTCGTTTTCCTTTCTTAGTTTTTCGAGGTCATCGTTATCAAGGACCACGAATTTTCCTTTTGTGTATTCATATGCCTTGACGATTTCCTCAGGTTTTACTTCCTCCTCACAAACAGTACAAATCTTTTCATATTTAATCGGAGCGTGGCATTTATTATGAAGGGTGCGCAACTTAATATCCTTATCTTCTGTTGCAGTATGAAGCTTGATAGGAATGTTAACAAGCCCAAAGCTAATACTGCCTTTCCACATCGTATGCATAAAGTAATTCTCCATTCTTTTTATTATTATTTTGTGTCTCCTTATAAAGGTCATTCATTAAAACATCTGGAAAAGGATGAAAATGTCCATCTTTAAGCAAAATAAAGATAAAAAGGAAAGGAATAAAAGTAATGAAGCCAATGCTACCTAGTTTAACCTTTGAACTTCCTGTACGTCCCAATTGGCTTTACGAGGTTAAATATGATGGATTCCGAGCAATACTGGACTGGAATGATAACGGAATTGAGTTAACGAGCAGAAATGGTAAACCACTTATTCCACAATTTCCGGAAATCAAGGAATTTTTGTTAAAATATGAAAAGCAAATCAAACCTTTTTTACCACTCGAGTTGGATGGTGAGCTTGTTTCATTGGAAAACCCTTATAAAGCTAATTTTTCCGCCATTCAAGCGCGCGGCCGTCTAAAGGCAGCGAAAAAAATCACGGAACAAGCAGAGAGATCTCCTTGCCGGTTGATGGTTTTTGATGTTCTAATGGTAAAAGGAGAAACCATATGTTCCCTCCCCTATCAGCGCCGAAAAGATAAGCTGATTCAATTATTTCAAAATATCGGTTTAGGATTAGATGCCAATCCCAATAATGCTCAACTGCTACAGCTTGTTTTTCCCAATGAAGATTTTAATGAATTATGGGAAAATGTTGTGTTATATGATGGAGAAGGTATCATTGCCAAATATCAAAATAGTCTTTGGGAGGAAGGGAAACGTTCCTTACAATGGTTGAAATACAAAAATTGGAAATATGTTAGCTGTTTTGTCACTTCATTCGATAAAACCAATGGATATTTTTATGTTGGCCTGTATAAGAAAAACATCATTCATGTGGTTGGCCAAGTTCTTTTTGGTTTTAAACCGGAAGAAAAACAGGCCCTTCAGCAAACGATTAAACAAAATATTCTTAGTGAAGATACACAATTTATTAATATTGAACCCTCTATTTGTCTAGAAGTGAAATATTTGGAATTATTTGATCATCAGCTCCGCGAACCACATTTTGACCGCTTCCGATTCGATTTAGAACCGAGGGAATGCACATATGAACAATTTATTTTTCAACAAAAAAATTTACCAGCAGATTTACCTATATCCCACCCAGATAAACCACTCTGGGAAAATCATAATATCCAGAAAACTGATTTCATCCTTTACTTACGTGAAGTTTCTCCGTATATGCTCCCTTTTTTAGAGAATCGCTTGCTAACGGTCATTCGCTATCCACATGGGATGTCCGGAGAGGCATTTTATCAAAAAAACTGTCCAGCTTATGCACCAGAGTTTGTCCACACACATTTAGTTGATGATATTGATTATATTCTCTGTAACAATCTAAAAACCCTCATTTGGCTGGGAAACCAATTAGCGATTGAATTTCATATTCCCTTTCAAACGATACACAGCAAGGGACCTAGTGAAATTGTCTTCGATTTGGATCCACCATCAAAGGATGCGTTCCATTTAGCTGTCAAAGCTGCTTTATTAATAAAAGAAGTGTTCGATCATTTAAATTTGATCGGCTTTATTAAAACGTCAGGTAATAAAGGACTGCAAATTTACCTACCTTTGCCTGAAGGTGAATACTCCTACGAGGATACAAGACTGTTTACGACCTTTATCGCCGAATACTTAATATCACAGGCCCCTGACTCCTTTACCATTGAGAGAATGAAAAAAAACCGCGGAGAAAGGCTTTATATTGATTATGTACAACACGGGGAAGGGAAGACGATTGTTGCCCCCTATTCGATGCGTGGGAATGAACATGCAGGAGTTGCTACACCACTTTATTGGGAAGAGGTTGATGAAAAACTCACTTCTGTTGCATTTAACATGGAAAGTGCATTAAATCGACTTCGGAAACATGGAGATCCATTTAGGAATTATTTTCAAACAAAACAAATTCAGCCCTTTGCACCGGTCCTTGAAGTTTTAAAAAAGGATTCAGTAAAAAAAGGATAAGGGGAACCTTATCCTTTCAACGTTTTTGTTATTACTTGTTGTGCCACCTCTTGTAGCTTTTCATATGAGTGTTGTTCCATGAAGTCTTTTTTGGAGGATATTGTAAATGATTCACCTTTAAGATTTATCTGTGCCGTTGCTTCGTAAAGATAAGTAGCGTTTCCAATTAGGTCAATCTTATATTCCCCCGCAATTTGATGAACAACGCATTGTACTTTTCCGCCATTATTATATACATTAATGGTTTTCTCAAATTCATTTAATTCTTGTAAACAAGTAACGAGCGAGGATGCTGACATTGCTGTACCGCAAGCATTTGTAAATCCAACACCCCGTTCAAAAGTTCTTACATAAATTGCTCCAGGTTGTAACGGTTTTACAAAACTAACATTCACACCATCCGGAAATAACTCATTGGGTCCATTTACTTTTTCACTAAGTTGTTTTTGAATATCACTTTGAAGTTGTTCCGTCTCCACAATCGCGATTAAATGCGGGTTAGGAACGGCAAGTGCCGTAAATGTTAACTCATCTGACAGTTCCTTAATTCTCTCGTTATAAAGCGTTGGCTGGTTTAAATTTAATGGTAAGGTCTTTAACTCAAACAATACCGGAGAAACTTCTACTTGATAGGTGTGGATATCCTGAAGGAGGTCTGCTTGTTTACTAACCTTAAGATTAGCCTTCATGGTTTCAATTACAGCTTCATTCAGTCCATATAATTCACAAATATATCGTGCGACCAGCCGAAGTCCATTTCCGCACATCGAAGCCTCAGACCCGTCGGCATTAAATACCCGCATTCTTCCATCAGCGTGCTGACTCTTCATCACAAATAAAATCCCATCTGCTCCTAATTCAGTATTACGATTGCATAACAAACGGGCAAGTTCCGCCCTTTCCTTTTCTGTGAAAGAAATAGCATTGGAAATTTCATCGATTAGAAGAAAATCATTTCCAGAGCCATGGCCTTTAATTAAGTCAATCTGCACAATAAAACCCCCACAAGAGATGTAAATTTTCTTCTATCATATCAAACAAAATTCATGATGGAAACCGTACAAACTTTTACCTTTCGATAAAGAATTCATTTATTAAAAATGACATTCTCAAAAGTTTTTCCCTTTCTGATAAAGTTCCCGTAAATGAGAGTACTGGTGTATTGGGTTCTGGAAAACGAAGGCTCCATTCTATAGGCATCCATCCTCTGCGCAGTCGCCCCTCCTGCATATCTTCCGAATTCAATACCTGCTCATCCATAAAAACAGCAGACCCTTCCACAGCACCAATGTATCTCCCCGCTACATCCAGCAATTCTTTTTTGTTTTTCCCCCAAGAAAGTTTCTTTTTCTTCAAGCAACCTAAAAAGTTCCTCTCTTGATCGAATACGCCAATCTTGATTGTTTTTTTTCCTTTTATTTCAAAGAAACCCATGGCTTCATCCTCTGAATTGTAGAGAGCAAACATTTTGGAAGGTCGTAATCCGTTTAGTCTCTTCCTGCGATACATACATATCCTTCCTGCTAAATTTCCGTCTGTAAAGTAGAGTAGCAAGCTGGGTGAGGGGGTATTCATGTAACATAATAAAAGATGGCGGGTCGTAAATAACGAGTGATGAAAGTCTTCATTTCTATCATTCGTCATATTCTTAGTAATCAAAATCGACTGTCTCATTCTAAAAAGATAGAAATGGAAGCTTATAAAGCTATAAATTATAAATGGTATCGTCCATAACATTATTTCTTGAGTTTTTAAAAATGAAAGATTTCCTATTATGATCATACCGGCTGGAATTAGTGCAGCAATACTCTCATTTAAGTTAATATTCGCTGAATCATAGTAATAATCGTTGATTTTCATCTAGAAAACTCCTTATCGATTCCTCTTATACTAGCTTATTAACTATGGAGGAAAAAAATGATAGAAGAATTTTCAACTAGAATCCGACGTGGGCTTCACCACCTACCCACTCATCGAAAATAGCCTGTTTATGATTAGTACACCAACATAATAAAGGTGGTGGGAGCAGAGCAAGCTTAGCTTTACCTATCCAAAGAAAAAAATAGATATTTTTACGATAAGATTCGACATAGTAATTCATTTATGCGACGCTCCGCCCCTTTTCCATAAAAACTATCATGAGCCTCAACTCCCAACCCAACCATGGAAATAAATTTAGAGAACAAGCCGTAGTCACCTAATAAAGGCGGTGAGAGCAGAGCTAGACTTCACATCTTTCGTCTAGTGAAATGGGTATTTCACTTTAACTGGTTAAAGTGATTCATTTTTGCGGCGCTCCGCCCCTTTTCCACAGAAAAAGAGGCTCATTTCCAGCCTCTTCTAAATATCAACATATTTAACTATTTCACTCAATGAATGCTTGGCATCCTCATAGCCCTGAAAATACAGCTCCGCTAGCCTGGCTGGATTTCTTTCCATTCTTCCAACCTTTAATGGCGTAGTAGGACGGATAATTAGTACATTTCCATCGCGCTCTTCCTTTTCAAGATATGCTACAGTTTCATTGTAAATTCGATAGCGATTCCTTAGAGCCTTTCGCAAGCCTGTATATTCAGGATATTTTCGATCAACAAGGAAGTGAAATTTTGAAGGTTTTTTCAAATAACCTTGATTCCTTGTTAAAATGACAATGTTTTTAGCAAAGCCATCATGCTGTGCTTTTTTAATAGGAATCGGATCACTAATGCCACCATCAAGTAGAATTCTATCTTTAAAAGATATTTCGGGTGCAATAAACGGAAGCGAACTAGAGGCGCGCAACACTGTTAAAAGGTCTTTATCATATTCCTTCTTATTGTAATATACGGGCTCTCCTGTTAAACAATCTGTAGTTCCTACGACAAATTCAGAAGTGTTATTATAAAATGTATCATAATCATAGGGAACATGTTTATTAGGTATTTCATCAAAAATAAAATCCATTCCAAAAAATTGCCTGCTTTTAAAATAATTTTTCCAAGATATATATCTTGGATCAGCAGCATAATCAATCGTGACGGTTTTATTTCTCCCTTTTTGCTTCGACAAATAGGAGGCAGCATTGCAGGCACCGGCAGAAACGCCAATAACATATGGAAAAAACAGCTGATTCTCTAAAAAGTATTCAAGGATTCCCGCAGTATAAACACCGCGCATCCCTCCACCTTCTAACACCAAACCGACTTGATTTGACACGTTTCCTCGTCCTTTCTAGCTAAGTTTTGCAAAATAGAATAATAGATATTATAGATTATTACTAAAATTTTGCAAAACGAAAAGACTCTATTATTGCGGTAGCTCTTTTTTTCTAAAGATAAATACACTTAAAAATAGCAAAACAATTATAAATACTGCAGCGATTAAACTGGCCGGCAGTGTATCTGCTGGTATCCTATTATCTAAAAGTACTTCATTTGCATAATTAGTTAACTGCGCCGGGCTCCATTCTAGCCAATTGGAAAGGATGCTGCTCACGAGACTAAGAACAATGGCAACGGCAAGTGAAAGAAACCCGGCCATTCCAGAATTCACAAACGATGAACTAAAAAAGACGGTAACTGTTAGAATAACAGTAAGCCACAGGGCATAAAAGAAAAAGGACTGTAAAAATTCGATGAATGGAATCCAATCAAATAATAAACCGGTATAATACCAGGTTGACAAATAGCCGATAAAAAAGGAAAACCACATTAATAAAACGCTACCGGCCCATTTTGCTGACACAAATGATTGAAAGGAAACAGGTTTTACCAATATCATGGCAGCAACACCGCTTTTTCTTTCTCCGGAAATTATACCCATGGTTGTAAGAACAATAATTAGTACACCAAGCGTAGTATATTGACCTAAACCAGTTATTAACACTTCAGCTGCTGTTGGGGTAGGTAGTTTTATTACTGCTCCCTCAGGCAGCCCGCCAACAGCATCAAGGATTTGCGGCAAATAATAGCTGGATAATGGTTCCTTTACCCCTAATAATATAAAGGTAATTGGTACCCAAATCCATTTGAAGTTTCTCCACATCTCTAGAATCTCTTTTTGTAGCAATGTCATCCATTGGCTCATTTCCCCACCACCTTCATAAACACGTCTTCAAGGGTCATGCTACTAACCTCAAATTTTTCAAGCGGCCAGTTTTGTTCGGCAATCGCTTGCAAAAAAGCACGTCTTGCTAGCGATACATCCTTCACAAAAACACTAACCTTATTTCCTTCGATCCTGACGGACTGTGTTAATTCGTGATTTGAAAGAAAATTTGCATATTTTTCTGCTTTTCCTCTAAAAAATAGGTCGATTTTAGCCTGCTGATGCCGTTCTCGGAGATCTGTCATCGTTCCTGATTCGACAATTTCTCCATTATGTAGAAACAGAATTTCGTCACAAACTTCTTCAGCGTCACTTAAAATATGTGTCGAGAACAAAATGGTAGTTTCCTTCTTTAACTCTTCGAGGAGATCCAACACCTCTCTTCTGCCGATTGGATCCAATGCAGATACAGGTTCATCCAGCATAATTAACTTTGGGCGGTGAATTAACGCTTGAGCAATTCCTAATCTTTGTTTCATCCCGCCGGAATATTTAGCTGTTTTTCGGTTTTTTGCATCGATAATTCCAACTAATTCCAAAAGCTCTAATGAACGTTCCTTTGCTTCTTTTCCAGTTAATCCGGCAAGTTTGCCAACATAGGACAAAAATTCAAGTCCTGACATCCAATCATAAAATACAGGAAACTGCGGAAGATATCCAATAAAGTCACGGATATCCTCACCTTTCTTAGCTTCGGTAAAGGTAATGTCTCCCTCAGTTGGCTTCATCAAGCCCGAGAGCATCCTAAGTATTGTCGTTTTTCCCGCTCCGTTTGGGCCTAATAAAGCGATACATTTTTCCTTTTCTAAAGTAAAATCAAGACCCTTTATCACTTCTGTACCCTGAAAACTCTTTTTTAATCCAGAAATTTTAATTAAAGACATCAGTTACTTTTCCTCCCGATGACAAAATATAGAATTGGACCAATAATATTTATAAATAAAATAATGATAACCCATAACCACTTCGGTCCATTGGTTTTCTCAATTCTAACTAAGTCTATAATTGCAACGATTATTAATATTAGTTGAATAATGAGTATTGGTAATATAATTGGTAAATAATTGGCTAAAGCATCCATGTTTTTCCCCCTTGGTTTGTTTTCTTAATACATTGATATGACGTTTGAACTTTAAAAACGTTCAAAAACCCGGCAAATTTTTTTTGCCGGGTTTTCAATGTTTTATTTAATTAGCCTGAAAATCAAAGGGAACCGATATTCATTTCCTTCATAGGCTTTAACTGCTGCAATAATTGTAAAAATAAGTACTGCAATTCCAAGTGCCCATAAAAGAAAAATACCGATAATTACAATAACTAAGATGCTGGCTATTATTGAGTAAATGAAATAAGAAATGGCAAAATTAAAATATTCCTTCCCGTGATAATCGATATAGGAAGACTCATCTTTCTTTATTAACCAAATAATTAGTGGTGCTATAACTGGAAAAAATAGGCCTAACACATAAATACCAGCCGCCAATAACCTTTCATCATTTTGTTTCATTTTTTATTCCCCCATATGAAAAAATGTTAATTCCATTCTCTATTATTTACGCTTTACATATTTAAAAGTTTCAGCATTTACAAAAAATTCCGCGATTTTAATTAAATAGGTCTCGATTTTCCACTTTTCCTTTAACACACAAGTTGTTAAAATAGATAAAATACTATTAATAACTTGAAGAAAGGTTTTATAATGACAAAAATACTTTTCAAAAACGCTCACGTTTATCCAATTACCTCCAAGCCGATTAAAAACGGTGATGTTCTAATTGAAGAAGGAAAAATAAAAAAGATAGGGAAAAATATCAAGACCGATTTAAATGTAAAAATCATCGATTGTGGCGGCTTGTACCTTTTTCCCGGCTTTATTGATGTTCATACCCATTTAGGTCTGTATGATGAAGGCACTGGATGGGCTGGAAATGATGCGAATGAAACAGCTGAAGCACTTACGCCCCACATTCGGGCAATTGATGGCGTTTATCCACTTGACCCGGCCTTCACCGATGCAGTTAAAAGTGGCATAACAACGGTTCACATTATGCCCGGGAGCGCAAATGTGATTGGTGGAACCACTTCTGTCATAAAAACTACAGGTAAAAATATCAAGAAGATGATAGTCCAAGAGGTGGCAGGATTAAAAATAGCATTGGGAGAAAATCCAAAAAGAATTCATAGCAATGGCAATAGCGACTCCATTACAAGGATGGGGATCATGGGAATGCTTAGGGAAGCATTCTATCAAGCTATTCATGCTGATAACCCTGATGAGATTAGAATTGCCCCGATTGTGATGGCACTAAAAAGGGAGATTCCCGTTCGGATCCATGCCCATCGTGCTGATGATATCATTACTGCCCTCCGTTTAGCTGAGGAATTTAATCTTGATTTACGAGTTGAACATTGTACAGAAGGACATCTTATTGCCAATGAATTAGCTGGAATAGGACTAAAGGTTTCTGTTGGTCCCACTCTAACGAGAAGATCAAAAGTTGAATTAAAAAATAAAACATGGAAAACCTATCAGGAGCTAACAAATCATGGTGTCGAAGTGTCGATTACAACCGATCATCCGTACACACCTATTCAGTATTTAAATATTTGTGCTGGGATAGCCATGAGAGAAGGCCTGTCTGAACAAATGGCGCTTGAAGGAATTACCATTCTACCTGCTAGAAATTTAAAAATCGACCAAAAGGTAGGGAGTATTGAAGCGGGAAAGGATGCTGATTTAGTACTTTGGAGCCATCATCCTTTCCATTACTTAGCAAAGCCACAATGGACAATGATTGGCGGAGAAATGGTCTATATAGAAGTGTAGAAATTTGCTGAAAAATGGTTAAAAATTTAACGAAAAATCAACAAAAAAACTATTTATTTTTTTCATATTTTCTTGTATTATACTTTAAGGAAAATCATTTTTGACCTGATAATCTTGGGGGTTTATGACTATATTCTGTTAACAAAAAAAATGAAATAGGGAAGGCAAATGGTGCGCCACCGATTTAACCGGTTCTAGTGGGTTCGATTCCCACCCCGAAATTTTTTAGAAACCTAATAAAAAATTTCGAGGGTGGACCGCTTCTTTGAACTTGGGATCGGAATGCCCTAATGGAGGGATATTCATGCTAAAAAAACGTGATCTTCATGACAGCCACACATTGTACGAACTAATGACGCACCCTGATGTCTTCCCTTTTGTACGAAATAAAGCTGACTCTTATGAAGAATTCTTATTTATTACAAAACAAACAATTGAAGCTGAGGAGCGCGGTGAATTAATATCACGGACTATTCTGGATGAATGGGGTACGCCAATCGGCACGATTAATTTGTTTGATATTGAAGATAGGGCAGGATTTTTGGGAACATGGCTGGGAAAAGAGTATCATGGCAAAGGGTATAACAGCCCAGCTAAAGAAGCCTTTTTTCAGGAACTTTTTTACGAAATCGGAATCGAAACTGTTTTTATGCGGATTCGAAAAGTAAATATTCGGTCAATAAAAGCTGCGGAAAAACTTCCATATGTTGTTAAAGCAAATGATACCAGAACGTCTATCTATGAACAATTAAATGCAAATGGCGAGGTGTATGATTTATACGAAATTCCAAAGGATCTATACTCTTTCCATCTGCTTCGAAATGGCTCCGTACAAACAGATACCTCTCATTTATTAGAGGCGTAAAAAAGCAAGCAATCGGTACCCGATTGCTTTTTTATTTAGATGACAAAACCTTCATATTAATCCGTTACATTTTGTTCTATGGTTTCATTTACATCACTAAGTCCCATTTGGAGCAAAAATTCTTCTAATTCCTCATTGGTTAATGTTTCAAAGCGGCCATCATGAAAAAAAACTTGGGTTTGATTTGGATTAATCCTGCTGATATTAAAACTCATTTTCTTTGCTCCTTTCATAGATAATTAATTCCTATTATCCACAAAAGAAGCGGTTTTCATACAAAATGTAAATGGCCTTCCAGGCCTAAGTTTTTAATGCTTTCCCCAATACATCTATCCCACCAGTAACAGGGATGATACTCCCGGTAATGAAATCTGATTTTTCATCAGTAAGAAAGGAGATTACCCTACTTATGTCTTCCCCAGTACCCGGCCTTCTAATTGGGATATTTCCATTTATGGCCTCTACAGAATCTTCTATATTACTTTCCTTCCACTCATTTATTATATCCCCTGGACTGACCATATTTGCGGTGATCCCATGTTCCGCTTCTTCTAGCGCTATTGTCCTAGTTAAAGAGGCTAATCCTGTCTTTGCTGCTGCAAAAACGGAACGATATATCCAGCCTGGTGCGGTTTCAACCCTATCAAATCCAAGTGTAATAATTCTTCCCCATTTTTGTTTGCGCATTAATGGAATAATGTGCTTTGATAAATAAAAAACGGCACTTAAGTTTCCCTGGATTAAATAATTCCACTCTTCGAAAGAGTAATCTGTCAGTTTTTTTCTTTCATGGATGTATGGACCCGCATTATGGACTAAAATATCCACCGTTGAAAAGACAGAAAGGGTTTCATTTACCATTCGAAGACAATCGTCTTGATTAGCTACATCCCCTTGAACGATGATTGTTTTTGTACCATAACAATCATGTAAGTGCTTTGCTAAGAAAACCGCTTCTGTTTCACTATTTCGATAGTTGATCACAAGCTGATATCCTTTTTCAGCAAGCTGTATTGCTGTTTGTTTACCAATACCAGAAGCTCCTCCTGTAATCAAAGCTGTCTTCTTTTTCACAAACATTACCTCTCTATATTTAGAATTCCTCTTTATACTATATGTTAAAAAGTTTTTAATATATATGCAAATATTTAATTTTATTCATTGGGCAAGCAGGTTAAATCCAATATTCATAAGATTTAATAACGGATAGGCTGCAATTAGCATAGTATGGAATATTAAAGTGTTCAGTCTTAGTCATGACTACTTTTACCAATTTCAAACATAATTTATTTTTTTTGAAAGGATGAAAAGGAATGTTCCCTTGGAATATGTTTCCGTTTAATAAAGAAATGAAGGAAACAATGACTAATATGAAGCCCGAGGAGATCAATAATTATGTTCAAGATATCATCGGAAAAATCATGCCTGGAAACATGCAGGGAATGATGAACCCACAGGAAATGTTCAACGGGTTTCAAACTTCAGCCCCTCAGCAACGATCTGCTTCAGGGGTGTTAAACTCGTCTGCCTATGAGACACATGACTATGTTTTCGTAAGAGTACCGCTAAAAAATGACGAATGGATTAAAAAACTTCGTTTATATCATACTTCAAATCAGCTGATTATCGAGCACATCCCAGAGCACGAGGATACAAACACCATTACCCTTCCAGCAATTGTAAAGAGAAAAGGGGCTATCGCAAACTATAAGGAAGGCATTCTTGAAGTGAAAATTCCTAAAAATGTTGATATGCAGTATTCACAAATTGACGTAACGGAAATTTTGTAAGTGTCTTTTATGTATGGAAAAGGGGCGGAGCAAAATATATCATTCTACCCAATTTGAGAGAAAAATATTCATTTTTCCTTTGAAAAGGTGAAGCTCAACTTTGCTCACACCTCCTTTATTCTGTTGGTGTACAACTCATAATCATTTCATTTCCATGGATGGATTGGGAATTGAAACTCATGGTAGTTTTTTTGCATGTTTTTTCTAATAAAAAATAAGATGAATTAACAGGTAAAAAGAATGGAGTGAAATGATGGAGATTGATAAATTTAAAAAATGGGTGGATACTGCTCAACAATTTCAAGCGGAAGAATTTTGGAATACTATCTTCGAAACTCAAAATAAAAATTCTCCCTCCGGTAACCCAGGAACTATGGTCACCGAGCTTGTTCCGAAATGTGATTTATATGGAACGGACACGGAACTTGTTGTCGAGGCCGAAATTCCAGGGCTCTTGAAGGAGAATCTGCATATTTGCATTCACCATCAGCTGCTGTCCATCACTGGCGAATTTAAAACCCTTCAGCAAAATCGGAAATACTTTATAAAAGAACGGCCAAATCGAAAGTTTAAAAAAGAAATATCACTCCCCTACCCAGTAATTATTCAGCAAGTGAAATCAGAAATTCGCTACGGCATTTTATCTATTATGATGCCGATTAACAAGGAAGACATCGAAAATATTCCAATCAATTTTAATCAGTCTTAACCTAAATAAGAGCAAAAAATATGTCATGAATGAAAAGACAGCCAAATGAGGCTGTCTTTTCATAATAGTTGATTAATGATTTTCACTCTTATGGTTATCATCATGATCATTTTTGATCGTCCATGTTCATATTATCCATCGAGTCTTTGGCTTTCGGGTCTTCTGGTTCACTTGGAGTCCCTACAACGAATTCCTTTTTAGGCATATTATGCATATCTCTGGCTGTAACATGCGAAATGAAATAATAAGTTCCTTCTTGCGGGAAAGACTTTTCAAGCCTGTATATACCGTTCTTAGCATTTTTTATTTTTATTTTCTCATGCTTTTCATCCTTGGCACGCCAAATTTCAAATATGACCTCATCCGCATCGTTGACTTCTTTATTTCCTTGAGTCACCTTCGCTTCAAATGTAATCGGCTGATTTACTTTTCCAGTCTCTGGTTTAACTGATAATTTTACTTCTAACATACCAGGTAACTCAACTGTTTTATCTTTTTGTTTACTACATGAAACCAACATACTAAATAATAGAAAGGTAATAAAAATAACTAAAAGCTTCTTCACTAATATTCTCCCCTAACTAATTTTCCCCATTATTTCTACATGCAATGTTATTAAAGCTGACTTCATTTCTGGCTTTAGCGGAGACTCGGTAACTCTTTTAATCGCAGAATAGAATTTTTCATAGCACGTTTTCCTAACTCTTGGATGTGAGTTCTCGTCTAAAAGCTCCCTCTTTATCGCATTGGTTAAAATCTCTTCACAGCCATTCTCCCCTGTTTCTAATAGACGATTGTTCCAAATTGATCGGTAAGCAGCTAGTAAATCTGCAAAAGTTTCATTTTCTTTTAACAAACCAGTCCCCCCTTTTTCCTTCATTTGCATTGTTACATATTTGTCACCATTATTGCAAAAAATATAATTTACTAATACTAAGAAAGGTGAAATCTATGTCTACTCCATACAGATGTCCTAATTGTAAAACAAATCGTAGTCGCTTTAATTTCATTCAACAGGTTGCCCATTCAGTGAAACTGGATCCCCATTCCGGAACAGTCGTGCGGGAGTATGAAGAAGGCGCTTTAGAACCCTTCCACCTTCCATATAATGGACCAGAATACAGGATTCAATGCGGGGCTTGTGGCTTAATCGAAGATGAACGAACCTTTATCAAATTTGGTGAACAGCCCCTTTAAGTTCTTCTCGTTAAACAAAGACACCTTTATCAAGGGCTAGTCCTTTTATAAAGTTGTCTTTGTTTGCGATCTATGGAAGATTATTTTCTTCTAAAAATTGCTGTGAGTCCACCTTCCAACCATCTATGAGAGAAAATCGCACCAAATGAATTTCACCTCTAAATGTTTGCCTGCCTTTATTTTTTATGTACCATTCAATTTCAATCGGCACATTCAAATTAATTTCTTCCGTTAAATCTTCTGGTGGTAAAAGTTCCATTCGGGAAATTCTAATATTTTCAACTTTCGCCAAAATGGGTTTCCACTTTATTGTTTGTAAAGAAGCCTGTGAAGTAATCCATCCATCCTGCTGTTTAAAGCCAACTACATAGGCATTAATTACTTCGTAAGGATTTGCTTTTCCTAGATATTCATTTAAATTCCCCGATGCCTTAAGGACCATAAGCATATGGGATAAGTCCATAGTGTTTGTCCTATGGGTAGTACTGCCATAAAAATGAATACAAAAATGTCCGGGAAAGTTATTTTCTAGAGCACCTGCTCCATGCGGCATACCGTGCATCGATGCGGCAATCCATTGGTCTTTATGAATAACAATAATAGCCCGTCGCTTCCAGCTCCATTTACCACCATATATTTTTTTCATTACTTTCGTATCTTTCGTGGTCAATGGTTGTACGTCGGCATGGTGACTTCCAGCACGTCTTTGCACTTTGAATTTTTTTCCCGTTTCTACATCCAAAACAGTGAATTTCGTGTACTTTGGTAATATATGATTTACGTCTTTCCAGTCCAGCATCTCAATTTTATAACTAATATCTGATGCGGCATGAATCCCTTGACCATATAGGAGGATATGAATAATCACAAAAATGCACACAACCTTCTTCAGGTTAAACCCTCCTTTTAATGGTTTTTAGTTACATTAAAAGAGTTACCTGAAGAAGTGGTTATCATTCATTTAAGATTGATTTTTAACATGTTTTTTCTAAACCGGCCAATTGTACTTGAATCTCATTCCATTGGATGTTTTCGCCGATAAAGACGAGATTTAATGGCAAATTCATATCTTCCTTCATGTAAAGAGGCATCCCATATGAAAATTGAAATAAAAATGGATGAGCAGAATGCTCAAACTTAACATAACCCTTTATCCGGTATATCGTATCAGGCAATTCTTTTAAGAATTCCTCAAACCTAGAATGATTTATAGCTGTCTTAAATTGGTATACAAATGTTGATAAATGTAAATCAATTCGTTGGGATTCTTTTGTAAAGGAAACAGATAGCTTTCTAAGTTGGTCAATCGATACTTGAGAATAATTCGTTAGCAAACACCTTGCTGTTTGATTGATTGCCTGGATTTCAAATGAAATAGCCGCTTGTTCCTTTTCTTTTAAATCATTCATTCTGTTAATAATGATAAAATCTGCATGTCTTACTTGCTCATGGATTAGCTGCTGAAGTTGCGGACTTAATAATTTTCTATCTTTCCATCTCGTTCCATCAACAAGTGTAATAATACCTTTAATCATCAATTTATCTGCAAACAAAGGAGATAGGATCGCATCCAAGACTTCAACAGGATGGGCAGCACCTGTCGTCTCAATATAAATGACATCCGGTCTTTCTTCTACTAATAACCCTTGAAGTTGGGCTTCAAGCTTGTCCTGAATAGAGCAGCAAATACAACCGCCTAATAACTCTTTTAGTGACACATCGTCATCTACAGCATTAGAGTCAATCGATACTTTTCCTAATTCATTCATCATTACAGCGACTTTTCTAGATGATTTCTGTTCATCCTCTAGTAACCGTTTAAGTAATGTTGTTTTTCCACTGCCTAAAAATCCTGATAAAATATAGATTTCAGCTTTTTTCATCTTCATATCCCTTCACTCTTTTCATCGCCTTGATTATATGTGTAATGGTCAAAAGAAATGAACCCGACTCAGTTGAATCGGGTCCTCATTTTTTATTTCATTCTTCCCTTTAAAACCTCTATTGCTTTTAGCATTTGAGTATCATTTGTTTTAATTTTTTCTCTTAAAAGATCCATTAGCTTTAAAGTAGATTCACCTTTTAAAACTCCATTTGCAGGGAGTTTTTGTGCTGTTTGAAAGGCAACCACAGCTGCTGAAGTTTTTTCATCGAAGAATCCATCTTCTCTACCAGGGTCATAGCCAATAGCCTTCAACATCTTTTGGGCTGTCTGCACATCCGTAGATGAAGTTGACAAGGCAAGCTCCTTATCTGGGTTGATAATAGGCAAGGTTGCATAATCAGGTAGAGCAACCTCTACATCTGGCATAATTCCTTTTTTGTGAATCCAAGTTCCATTCGGTGTCAACCATTTGGCAATTGTATATTTCAGGTTAGAGCCGTCTTTGAAATCAGCGGCAGTCTGAACCGTCCCTTTTCCAAATGATTTCTCACCAATTAGCGGTACACCAGCTGATTCTTTTACAGCAGCGGAAAGAATTTCTGAAGCACTTGCTGAGCCTTTATCAATCAATACCACAAGAGGAAGGTTTGGATTACCTTCATTTTGCGAAGGGATTTCTTTAATTTTTCCGTTCCGGTCTTCTTCTTTGACAATTAATTTTCCTTTCGGAACAAACATACTGGAAATACTGATTGCCTGGTCTAATAATCCCCCTGGATTTTGACGGAGGTCTAATACAAGGCCTTTCATTCCCTTTTTTTGTAAATCATTCAAGGTATCAACTAATTCTTTTGATGTATTGGTTGAAAAGCTTGTAATTTGAACTTTGGCAATTGAATCATCAACCATTTCTCCATAAACGGTTTCAATTGGAATCTCATCACGAATAATCGGAACGGTCATCGGGGCTTCGATACCAGGACGTTGAACCATTAATTCTACCTTTGTCCCCTTTTTCCCCCTGATTAAGGTCACTGCCTGGGTTGAATTCATTCCCTGTAGGCTTTTTCCATCCACTGAGGTAATCATGTCATTTGGTTTTAAACCGGCTTTTTCAGCTGGCGAACCTTTTATCGGAGAGACAATGACAATATGCCCATCCTTTTCTTGAATTTCGGCACCAATTCCTTCAAACGAAGAAGAAATACTACTATGAAAGCTTTTTGCTTCCTCATTACTCATATAATCGGAGTAAGGGTCATCCAGAGATTCCACCATTCCATTTATCGCACCATTTATGAGCTTTTTTTGATTTAAATTCTTGTAATACCCATTTTTCAATGTATCATATGCTTCATAGAGCTTATTGAATTCTGTCCTCTGTGGAGCAACCGTTACTACCTTTTCCTTTCCAAATGCAAGGGCAAAGGTCGTAATCCCTGCAGATAGAAAAACGATGAAAAATAACAACATAATAAAGTGAAACTTTTTCAATCGAATATAGCCTGATTTATTTTCTGTTGCTTGCTCTTGTTCCATTTTTTCTTCTGGAACCTTCTCTTGCTCAACATTCTTTTCTTCCAAAGCCTTCACCACTTTCATTGACCATAAAAATAAGAAATATACTAGCACTAAATTAACAGCAAATGCTAAATGGTTTTTCAAATTTTCACGAAGCTAGTTTCAGATACTAAAAGGTAAACCCTTAGTGATTAGAATAACATCTTTTTTATAAAAAAACACAAGAAAAGTTAATGAATTTAATATTAAATAAAATACCCCTTCCTTTAAGGTAGGGGCGTAAAGTCTTTATTCCTTGATTGCTGCCTCTAATGCCACTTCAATCATATCATTGAATGTCACTTGTCTTTCTTCAGCTGTTGTTTCTTCACCTGTTAAGATGTGGTCACTAACGGTAAGTACAGAAAGTGCTTTCCGGTCAAATTTTGCGGCTAACGTATAAAGAGCAGTGGTCTCCATTTCGATAGCAAGGATTTGATATTTTGCCCATTTTTCAAGCTCGGCATTATCATTATAAAACGAATCTGCCGTGAAAATATTTCCTACTTTCAAATTAAGTCCTTTGGCTACTCCAGCATCATACGCCTTTCTTAGCAAATCAAAGTTGGCGGCTGGCGCAAAATCAACATGGCCAAAGGTAAGTCGATTCATATTTGAGTCTGTAGAACTAGTCATCGCTAAAATAACATCGCGGACTTTTACATCCTTTTGAATCGCACCACACGTACCAACTCTGATTAGATTTTGCACATTATAGCTATTCATTAATTCATTTACATAAATCGAGATGGACGGTACACCCATTCCGGTTCCTTGAACAGAAATTCTTTTTCCTTTATAGGTTCCGGTGAAGCCAAACATATTTCGAACCTCGTTATAACATTTTGCATCCTCTAAAAACGTTTCAGCGATATATTTTGCACGAAGCGGATCTCCTGGAAGTAATACCGTCTCCGCAATTTCGTTTTCTTTAGCTCCAATATGTACACTCATAAAAAAACCTCCTAACAATTGTCGGTACAATTTCATTCTGTACCATAGACACTATAACATAAACACTATTTAAGGAAAACCTCTCAGAGAAATAGACATGAATTTTTAAAATTGTGGGAAGCTATTGGTAAGTATTTAAGGAGGGATTAACCTGGGAAAAAAACATCGAAGTCGAGTAAACGGACAAAAAAAAAATAATCACATTCCTGCTGAGGCGATTGTAGCAGAACACGAAGCACATGCAAAAGAGCATAAAGCAACTGGAAGAAAGAGATGATCAAAAAAAGCACAAGCCTCCTTTGTGTATGGACTGAGGCACTTCATCTGAAATAAAATAAACCTAAGGAATTTTTCCTTAGGTTTACCGTTTGAGTAGTTTAGCAAAGCAAGATTCGATTAATGGGAAACCAGCCGCCGGGTTTCAGTTGAAAATAGTATTGACCGCCGCGACCTTCATCAATTAGGATGATATCTCCTGTTGAGAGGAACCTCCCGTTATAATTTGCAGGAATTCTGTCGGTAACATTAAAGCGGCTAAATGTTTCCTGCAAACATTGTTCACGATTATTCGCTGGGATAGTTGTTCGATAAACCTCTTTATGCCCTTTATGTTCGCGGTACTTTGGAGTTTGAAAGATCGTAACATCATACGGTATGCTGGCTCTTTTAGTTAATACCTTGATCATCATACACCTCCAATTATTAGAATTATTTATCTATTCTAATAATTGGCGATGATCATTGTCGAATCCTCCTTAGAAATCTCACTTTTTTTGTCGAATGGCAATTTTTTTTAAAAGTTAGACTGTTTCTTGTGAGAATTTTTCATATACAGCGCTTGCACAAACAAAAAGAGAGCAGGGAATGCTCGTCTCTTTTCATCATCTATCGTAAAAAGAAGAGACTTCTTGCCTCACTTTGATTAAATAGATTCTTATTCATCTTGTACTTCTTCGTCAATAATACTTTTTTCAATTAAGTATTCGAAGGTAATGTCTGCGATTTCTTCTAACTCTTCTTCGCTAGGAACGTATCCCCTTTTCACAAGCTCATGAAAGAAAAATTCGGCAATCTCTTCAGTATCGATAAATACTTCAACTTCTCTCATTAGCATCGCCCCCTTTTTAGTGAATGTATGATGTTTATAGCTTTTTCATGCTATTTAGTTTAAATAGCAATATACATTGATTAATTCTATGGATATTTTCTATTGAACAAATATTTTTAAGAAACGTACATGTCTTTTTCAGATTGGACAAGCATAGGATGATTGTAAAGAACTATATGAGGTGATTGGATGTCAAATTTACAATTGAAGCTTGAGGCATGGTTGGAAGATGTAAATCAGGAGGATGGCGTCACCCTCCGCCTATTTGAGAAGATTTTGGACATGATGTTTTTTCTCATTAAATGGGCCGGTTTACCGTTTGTTATTTATTTATTTATAATTATCACGAAGTGGTAATTAAACATGGCTTTTGCCATCATTACTTCCAAGACTTTCTAATTTTCTGAGAATCACCCGCATAACCTGATAGTACTCCTGATCTTGAAACATTTCATATAAAATCCGGTAATCATTAAATATATCCAATAAATTGTCAATTAATTCCTTTTTCTCTTTTTTTCGTTCGATTTCTTCAAATTCCGCTTTTCTTACCATACCCTGTAATTTTGGATTCTTTTCTATTTTTTCCTGTTTATTCACTAAGTATAAGAGACCAAGCTTTTGGATAAATGTATCAGCATTCTCAGCATCTGCTACAAGTGTCAGCTCCTCTTCGCCCGCTTCAAGCCATTCCCCATCACTAACCCTGGATAACTCATAAATGACATCTTCCCAGGCATCTTCTTTGTAGCGCCATATTTCTGTTCGAAAGCCAACCACTTTAAATAAATCGGCACCATAACCACTAACTTGAACTAAATCTCCGAAGAAAAACTTATATTCGATATCAATTTGTTCCTGTTCCATTACCAAGCCATCATATTCAGAAAGCAATTGCAAGGCTGATTCAATGAACAGCCCATCACTCTTATTTACTTCATATACATACTTCCCATCGAGCCATTTAACATCTGTTATCCTGCCGACAGTACCGTAAATTGTAATCACGACCGTGTCACCGATCTTATATTTCGGTTTTTTCCTGTTCGCCATGTCCTCCCATCCCCTTTAAATGAGTAGTCGTGAATTTTGATTACAATAGTATATGCACGGAAAGGATAAAAGCGCATGTCAATTGTAAAATGAAAAAATCGCCTCGAATTAAGAGGCGACAACAATTTCTACTTGATTTAGCTTTCTGTACTAATATATTGTTGCCAGACTTCATCAAAAACCGACATCGATTCCAAATAAGGTCCATTGAGTTCTAAATAAGAACTAAGCTCATGGTAATCATCTGCTGTTTTCGGGAAGGTATGATCCAAGTAAGCATCGTTTGCAAATTGACTAATCTCATCCATTGGGGCTGGATGTCTATATTTCATTAAAAAATGATAAAAGGATTTCCTCATATAAAATCGCCCATTTCATCCAGAATCACACTATTCGTTTTGCTAAGAAATACTATAACGAATACTTCCGGAATCGTCCAGCACATACATTAAGAAAACTCGCCAACTGGCGAGCCGTTTGACGAAGACAGAGGCGTAGTTGCACTGATGCCTGATAAGAAAGTTAACCTTCCCTATCAGCTGAAAAATCAAAATAATTCTTCTTCAATAACCTTGGAATCCCCATTAATTCTTCAAAGATAATCACTTTTCCCACTCGTTTGCAATCAATTAAAAACAAATGGTTCTCAATTTCCTTTACAATTGCTTCACTCTGATAAATCATGTCACAGTCTCTACAGCTATAGGTAGGAGTTGCGGTAATTTCAATTGCCCTCGAGCCATCGGGTAATTCCCAGAAAACGGAGTCAGTAATTAGCTCTACATTTCTGCTGTTGCACCATTCACATGCAATTCCCATGAAAGTCTTCCTCCTATTCCTGAGTTGGCTCAGCTGTATTATCTGCAATTGCCATTTCTTTACTTCCCTTTTCTTTCTCGACCAATGCCTGAAATTTTTTATCCTTTAATTCATCTCGTCTTCCGCGTTTATCTTTTAATGATGTATGGGCAGGATCGCTGTTGTAATCAATACGGCGATTTAGCCTTGTTAGCCCATCGGGAACCAGGTTAAAATGTCGATCATTCATAATTCCGGCAATTCCGGCAAGCGATCGCTTTTCTTCCATGTCAGGATAAATTTGGTGAAAATAGCCTTCTGCCCTGCCAGGAACATAATTTTCAGGCTCAGGATAGGACGTAATCACCCCTTCAAAGTTACGGAGGACAACCTTTTCTGGGCTTTGTGAAATTAAATAATTCGGTTGTAGAGCAATTTTCCCACCACCACCAGGGGCATCGACAACAAAGGTTGGAACAGCGTACCCACTTGTATGACCACGGAGACCCTCGATAATTTCAAGTCCTTTAGAAACAGGTGCGCGGAAATGACCGATTCCTTCTGAAAGATCACATTGATAAATATAGTAGGGGCGTACTCGAATTTTCACGAGATCATGCATCAGTCTTTTCATGATTGGAACACTGTCATTAATTCCAGCGAGGATAACCGACTGGTTACCAACTGGAACGCCTGCATTGGCAAGCAATTCACACGCACGTTTTGAGTCCTCAGTGATTTCGATGGAGGTATTAAAATGAGTATTTAGCCACACAGGATGATACTTTTTCAATATATTGCAGAGATTTTCCGTGATTCTCTGTGGAAAAACAACAGGTGCTCTTGTACCAATCCGTATTATTTCTACATGATCAATTTCACGTAAATTTTTGAGGATATATTCCAGAATATTATCATTAATTAAGAGACCATCTCCTCCGGATATTAAGACATCCCGCACCTGCGGTGTTTGCCTGATATAGGAAATGGCAGCATCAAGTTGCTTCTTCGGAACCCCCATCCCAATCTGTCCTGAAAACCGTCTTCTTGTACAATAGCGGCAATACATCGAACATTGATTAGTTACCAAAAAGAGGACCCGGTCAGGATAACGATGTGTTAAACCTGGAACTGGAGAATCTTCATCTTCATAAAGGGGATCTTCTAGATCATACTTTGTTTTATATATTTCCTTTGAAATGGGTACGGATTGCATTCTAATCGGGCAGCGTGGGTCATCGGGATTCATCAAGGATGCATAGTAGGGTGTAATATTTAAGGGGATTGTTTTCGTCGAAATTCTTACTCCCTCTTCTTCATCTGGAGTTAAATGAATTACTTTTTTTAAGTCATCCAAAGTTCGAATTGTATTCGTCAATTGCCATAGCCAATCGTTCCACTGCTCTTCTGTTACATCCTTCCAAAGCTCAATATCCTTCCAATGCCTTTTTGGTTTATATAAAAACTGTTTCATATCATTTCCCCCTATTCTCGCTTTATTTAAAAATATGCAAGAATTGTGCCAACTAACCAAAATAGCTACAGTACTTCATTTGAGCGGATATCCCTATTTTTCAAATCAAAATCCATAAAAAAAGCGCCGAAAACTCGGCAGCTTAATCCAGTGTTTTTTTCAGCTTATATTGCAAGGTTTGCCTCGGAATCTCTAAAAGCTTGGCAGCTTTATTTATATTCCCCTTACTTAAGTCAAGGGCATTCATGATTAACCTTTTCTCTACATCCTCTAAATTTTTACGTAAAGATAAACTCTCATTTGGATGAACCCTTTTTCCTTGTGAAGATGACGAAAGCTGTCTCAACATGATCGGCAACTCTTCAAGAGTAAGCCGCTCTTCCTCGCAGACATTCATCATGTACTCAATCGTATGTTTTAATTCACGCACATTCCCAGGCCATTGATAATCCATAAAAAATAATTCAAGCTTTTTTTCCACACCTTTAATGCTTTTTTTTAGTTTTCTATTAAATTCATAAATAAAGTAATCCGTTAAGTACAATATATCCTCTATCCTTTCTCTTAATGGAAAGAGGGAAAAAGTAAACACATTTAATCGATAAAAGAGGTCATTGCGAAGCTTTTGGTCTTGAAGGGCCATGGTAGGGTGCACATTCATTGCAGCAATCACACGCACATCAACGGAAATATTTTGTGAACCTCCCACCCTTCGAACCATTCCATCCTCTAACACGCGGAGCAGCTTTGCTTGGAGTTCAATCGGCATTGTATGTAGTTCATCAAGGAATAGGGTACCACCGTCAGCAAGCTCGAATAACCCTTTACGATCAACTGCACCGGTATAGCTTCCTTTCGCCGTGCCAAAGAGAATACTTTCCAGAAGGGTTTCGGGTATGGCTGCACAATTTTGGGCAATAAAGGCTCCGCCCGAACGAAGGGATTCATGATGAATGCCTTGAACAAATAATTCTTTCCCTGTTCCAGATTCGCCGTAAACAAGAATCGGAGAATCGGATTTTGCCAATTTCCTTGCTTCGTTCTTCATGCTAATAAAGGCTGGATTAACTGTCTTTAAATCACTTAATGTATAGCTTACCTGCTTCAATACTTTTTTCTTATTACTTTTATTAACCCCTTTTTGTAAATCTAATAATCTTTCTGATAGGAGCTTCATGCGCGAATAATCCTTCGCGATTTCTACAGCTCCAATAATTTCTTCGCCCAAAAAGATAGGCAGTGTCGTATTGATTGTATCAATTCTAGTCCCATGCAAATTCAGATAAACCTGTGTTTGATTGTATATCGGCTTCCCTGTCCTAATCACCATTAAAAGCGTACTAGACTCTTCTGACAGGGAGGGAAATGCGTCAATTAAATGCTTTCCCTGTACTTCCCTTACGTCCATACCATCATGCTTGGCAGCGACCTCATTGTAAAAAATTGTTTTTCCCTCTGTATTAACAACATGGATCCCTTCATCAATACTCTTAAGTATGGCTGTAAGAACTTCTTGCGTTAAAGCCGTTAATTGAACCATTTCATTCACCTGCCCTTCTTAACCGTTTTATTAGTGCCGAAATATTGGCATTTGAGCCGAAATTTTAGCAGTTTGCCAGATTCTTTACCCACATATTCATATTTTCTAGCTTGTCATAAATATAGCAATTATTCATTAGCCTGCCCCGGTATGAATATCCTAACTGAAATAACACCGCATTCATTCCGAAGGATAACGACCTTGCAATCGAGTAGGCACAAAAGATGCCATTTCGCTTCAATTCACTTTCTAGCTCTTGAAGAATAACCTTCATCAGTCCATATTTTCGGTGTTCAGTTAGTGTAGCACAATCCGTTAGTTCTGCATTTTTATAAAAAGTATTGATTTCGGCGGAAGCTGCACTGACTATTTTACCTTGGTGAAAAAAGACATAATAAATGGTCCCCTCCTGCATCGTTTTTTTTACGTATTCCGGGTCATGCAATGGGGTTGGATAAATTTGAAATATATGACGGTATAGAGCGGAAAGCTCAACTGCACAACTTTCATCAGCCTTTCTTAATTGGTATTCCTTTGGGGGTAGGATTTTTTCAATTGAATTATCCAATTGATAAATGCTATGGATCATTCCATCCTCGATAATCCAATGGTCATTTTTTTTTCGCTCGGGTGTGTAGAATTTTGAAAAAAAATGAGCATCTGAGCCAAGAAAATAGCGATCGACCACCGCCTCTGGCTGAAGGCCTTGTTCGAAAAAAAGAAGGAAGTCTTCATTACGACCTTTAATGATTAATTTTTCTGCCTTATGTTGCACAACGAGCTCCTCTGCCTTTTCGAGCAGTAATTTCGTATTTCCGCGATAATCATCAACACGAATTCTTTTATTAAATGGATCTAGATAAACTTCGAGGAAACAGCTACTTTCCTCAAGAAAAATGGTAGAAGCGGTTTGGTTCATTCACTTACCCTCCTTCATAACCTAAATAACTGATATCTAAAAAATGTCTGGCCTAGTTGTAAGCCAGACATTCCCCACTACTCAATTTTAGAACTGATTAACTTAAGCTTGTTCATTTCCTCGATGGCCAATTTAATTCCTTCCCTGATATTCTATTATTCTTTCCATATATTGCTATTATATCAATCTTTTAATGATAATGGAAAATATTGCTTACTAATTTTCATCAGAAGCTTCATCAGTCCCGCACCAACGCAATAGTGTGAGGGCAATAATCTCGCTAACTGCAAACATATCTTCAAGGACAATGTGTTCATTCGCATCGTGAGCAGTTTCTGTAATACCTGGACCGAAAACAACTGTGGGAGTGTTCCCGACACTGGAAAGGATGCCACCGTCTGTACCCCACGGACTTGCTTCAATGGTAGGATTATCCCCTTTTACTTCTATGAAACTCGTGGTAAGTTCATTGATTAAAGGATGATCACTGTCAAGACTGCCAGGAATCCATCGGCCCCCAAACCACTCAACTTGAACAGGGTTTTCAAAAAACCACTCATCTTGCTCATTCATTTCCTGCAAACATTCCTCCATTACCGTTTGCGCTGATTGAATGGTTTCTTCCGGGGATACCCCCATCCTACCCTCTAGGATAGCGGTGTCAGGCACCGAAGATGGCCATTCACCACTTAAAATCTTCCCGATATTAATTGGAATTGGAATGGGTATTTTTTCGAAGAGAGGGTCAGAGACCATAGCATTTCTATCTTTTTCTAATTGTTGTAACCTTTGAATAACCAAAACTGCCTTTTCAATTGCACTTACCCCTTCGTACCTTGTTCCACCATGTGCGGCCCTCCCTTTTACGGTGATTCGAAACCACATCGATCCCTGCTGTTTTGGAAATATTTTCATATTTGTTGGTTCAGGAATAATCGCCCCATCGGCTTGATACCCTCGTAATACCGCTGCAAGAGTACCTGCCCCGCCGCTTTCCTCCTCAATCACACTTTGAAAAATAACGTCCCCTTTAAGCTTTATTCCGCTTGCAATTAAAGACTCAAGCGCCATTAATAGAGCAACATTTCCCCCCTTCATATCTGTTGCTCCTCTTCCATAAAGCTTGCCACACTCAATCTCCCCACTAAATGGGTCATGTTTCCAGTTCATCTCATCTCCAACCGGAACTACATCAATATGACCATTTAAAATAATGGATTTTCCGCCTCCTGAGCCTTTTAACACTGCTACCAAGTTAGGATTTCCATCGAAGCTTTTACGGTCGCAGAAAAAGGCAGGGTGGTTTTTCAGTTTGCTGCCGTCTATTTCCCAAATATCGAGTATTAAACCCAGCTGACGGCATTTTTCGATAATGATCGCTTGGGTGCTACTTTCATTTCCCCTCGTGCTATTTTCCCGTACGAGTATTTGTAAAAGTCTAGCGCCTCTAGCACGATTTTCCTTTAGCCACTGCTTTATACGGATTTCATTTTTCACCAAATGTTTCACTCCTTTCAGCCATGGTCCCTGTTTAGTAAGATAGTTTACGGACATTTTCACAAATCTTAAATTCACATCCAGTTTTATTCATGACATAATCTAAATTATAAGGAGCAAACAGCTCAGTCAAAAGCAACCCTTCCTCAGTTACCTTGAAAACAGCTAAATCCGTGATAATAAGGTCAACACAAGCAGCTGATGTTAATGGTAGCGAGCAGTTGCTGACGATTTTCGGCTTTCCCTGTTTATCACAATGGCTCATGACAACAATCACTTTTTTCGCCTTTTGAGCAAGCTCCATCGCTCCTCCCATTCCGGGGACTTTTTTTCCTGGTACAATCCAGTTAGCAAGGTCGCCATATTGACTGACTTGTAGCGAACCTAAAATGGTAATATCCACTCTTCCTCTGCGAATCATTCCAAAGGCAATCGCACTATCGCAATATGAACCTCCGCTGTTCAGCGTGATTGGAAATCCTCCCGCATTGCATAAATTTTCGTCTTCTTCACCTTTGATGGGAGAGGGTCCCATTCCGGTAATACCGTTTTCTGCATGAAACATAACCTTAGTCCCTTTTGATAAATGGTTGGGTACGAGCGAGGGAATACCGATACCAAGATTGACAACCATGCCATTGGCAATTTCCTCCGCAGCCCTTTTGGCCATTTGGTTTCGACTATCTATTCCCATGCCCATTTCCAATTGACCCCCTTCGATGGAATCAGATAATCAACGAATACTCCCGGAGTAATGATTTCTTCCGGGTTAAGACTTCCGATTGGAACGATCTCTTCTACCTCTGCGATCGTTATATTTCCTGCCATCGCAACGAGCGGATTGGTATTACGGGCACTTTTGTCGTAGATTAAGTTTCCATACTCATCTGCCTTCTTCGCATAAACAATCGCCACCTCTGCCGTTAATGCGCTCTCAATCAGATAGTCTTTTCCATCAAGAATAAACCGGGGTTTATTTTTTGAGACCATCTCATTATCCATCCCGATATCAGATAAAACAGCAGCTAAACCAACACCACCCGCCCTGATTCTTTCGGCTAAGATACCCTGAGGCGAAAATTCCACTTCAAGCTTTCCGTCATGCATCAGTTGACCAGCAAACGGGTTTGAGCCAACATGCGAGGCAATCACTTTAACAGCTCTTTCGTGGCTTACTAATTTTCCGATGCCAATGTGTGGAAAACCTGTATCATTACCAATCAGTGTCAGCTCCCGAATACCTTTTTCAAGAATTCCATCAATGATTGTCGGTGGGGACCCAACCCCACCAAACCCCCCAAACATCAATGTCATTCCATCATGAAATAATTCTAAGACACTCGCTAGAGTTGTAATTTTCCCAAACGGATTTTCCATCTATTTATCACCAGCCATTCATGCGTTTATTTGGTTTGAAAAGTCTTCAAATGTTTCTGTTAATAATTGCACCAATAGATCAATTTCTCTTTCGGTAATTGTTAACGGAGGTGAAATAATGATGGAATCACCATTTATCCCATCGATTCCCGCACCCGCAGGGTAAACCAGGAGCCCTTTTTCCTTAGCTAAAGCCACCATTTTTTGTGTAACCAAAGCGTTACGAGGATATGGGAATTTAGTGCTTTGGTCTTCGACAAATTCTATTCCAAGTAACAAGCCTTTGCCGCGAAAATCTCCAATAAAAGAAAATTGATCCTTTAATTTTTCAAGCTGGTATTTCAAGTAATTGCCTCTGCCTTCTACTTTGTTGATTATCTTGTTTTTTTCTAAGTATTCCAGCACCGCTAAGGAAACGGCACAAGATTGGGGGTTGGCGCTAAAGGTATGACCGCTCATAACTGACTTTGAGCCAGATAATATTGGCTCCATAACCTTTTCACTCGCGACAGCTGCGGCAATGGGTGCATAACCTGCACCCATGCCTTTTCCTAACGCGACAATATCAGGAATAACACCCCAGTGCTCACATGCAAGCATCGTTCCAGTCCGTCCGGAACCCGTCATTACTTCGTCAGCAATAAAAAGGATGTCATGGTCTTCACAGATTTTTTTAATGATTTTAAAATAATCCTTTGGCGGTGCAATCGCTCCTCCTGCTGCTCCAATCACTGGTTCAGCCATGAAGGCTGCGATTTGATCAGCACCAATCCGCTTAATGGCTGTTTCTAACTCATGGGCACAAAGATAGCCGCAAGAGGGAGCTTCAAGGTTATAGGGGCAACGATAACAATACGGAGGGTTAATGACGGGAAAATCCTCCAACAGCGGAACAAATCGGGCTCTTCTGCTGGTATGCCCTGATAAGGACAGCGCTCCTAATGTTATGCCATGATAACTTACCCATCTCGATAACACCTTTATCTTCGTTTTAATTCCTTTTTCCTGCCAATATTGGATTGCCATTTTCATCGCCGTTTCTGTCGCTTCTGATCCGCTGTTAACAAAGAAACTCCAATTAAGATCCCCCGGTGTCCATTCGGCAATTTTTTTGGCCAGCTTCTCAGCTGCATCGCTCGTAAATTGTGAGCGATACACAAACGATACTTTTTTCGCCTGTTCCTGCATCGCCTCAATAATCTCGTTTACCCCATGACCAATATTGGCAGTAACCGCACCGGAAGCCGCGTCTAAATATTTTTTTCCTTCCTTATCAAATAAAAAGATCCCTTTGCCATACTCAATGACAGGGTATGTTTCATCAAGCACTGGTTTTATTAAAAATGATTTCTCCACTGGTGACACCACTTTTCTAATTAAATTAAGTCAAACCATATTAAAAGTGTATGATTCATATTTAGTTTCTTTCATCTTATTTATAGCTCATCAGTCTCATTAAATTTAATAGGCAATAGCTTGATGCTAAAGATAACAAGTAGGAATAAAACCTTTCTTTTTCTTTCTGCTACGATTATTATCGAATACTCTTAAATTACTTAAGGAATGAAATCTATGAATACATTAAAAAAATCTAGTTGAAACCGATAGATATTTACAATTATTTAGTAGATTATTTTTTACCTTTCGACTTTCATAATCTCTAGTTACATAAAACTAAATTCCTTTATGTATTTTTTTGCAACATTCTGAAAAACTTCTATTTAAAGTTATTTTATCAAATGAATAGGTAATTTGTAAAAAAAAACCTGTAAAAAATATTGTCCCTCATTCCTACCCCAAATAGAAAAGGCTGACGTTCGGAACGGATCCTTGCGTCAGCCTATTTCTTTTTAGCAAAAGTTCCAGCTTGCACCGATAATGATTAGCAAAATAAATAAGACGACGATTAATGCAAAGCCCCCAAATCCACAGCCCACTCCACATCCTCCAGCAGCAGGATATGCAGGGTAACCGCAACACCCATCAAATCCACCATATCCACCATATCCACCATATCCATACATACACATTCACTCCTCGAGTATTTGTTTCTTTCCAATGTTACTTTATGAACTAGATACTTGACCTGTATGTGCATTCGCCTATATTATGAGAGACAATGATAAATTTGTAGGTGATATGATGAAAACGATTTTGAAAAACTTTATTAATGGGATATTGACAATTGTGCCAATTATTCTTGTAATTTATGTTATTTATAAAACCTTCATGTTTTTAGACGGTTTGTTAGGTAATACGCTAAAGCCTTATTTCAGGGGAGATTACATCCCTGGCATAGGCTTGCTATCCACGATAATCGTGATTACCCTTCTAGGTTGGTTGTCTACAAAGTATTTTACTGGAAAAATCATCAAATTAATTGATCGTTTTTTCGAGAAAATTCCAGTTGTCAAAACCATCTATTCTGTTATAAAGGATACGGTTCAATCCTTCCTTGGCGATAAGAAATCTTTTTCCAAAGTTGCATTAGTTGTTATCCCGGGAACAGATATGAGAAGTCTCGGTTTTATCACATCGGAGCAATTAGAGGATTTCTATAGCCCGTTAAAGGAACATGTTGCTGTCTATATTCCACAAACATTCCAAGTTGCTGGATTTACGTTTTTAATCCCGAAGGACCAAGTGGAAATAATCAATGTCAAACCAGAGGATGCAATGAAATTTGTCCTTTCTGGTGGGATGACATCAACTGCTAAACAAAAGGAAAAGAATGTATAACAAAAAGCCGCACAATGCATGCGGCTCAGGCTGTCGAAAAACCTTCGACAGCCTTTTTTTTGTTACTTTAACATTTCACTGCTGTAATTTGTTGTAATATTATTCATGCAACATGTCTGTTGATTTGCGCTCCAGGCGCTTCGCTTTCCGCGGGCGTGCCGGGGAGCCTCCTCGGCGCTAATGCGCCTGTGGGGTCTCCCCTGCCCCGTACTCCCGCAGGAGTCTTCGCGCCTTCCGCTCCAATCAACAGGTGCAAATTCAATAATGTCCTCACACAACCAAAAAAATAAAAAAATAAGTGGTGAAATCTATGTTTAAACCAAGAGAATCTTCCCAAAGTGAATATGAATTTGTGTCTATTGATGAATTAGTTCCTGATCCCATTTAAAGTAAAATGCAAATAAGCACAAATACACGAGAGAAAAAGTTGAAGTAGAAACTCGTGAATACTTTGATGAATTAAATAAGGCTATTGAAGAGGATAGAATAAAGCATGGAAAAAAGCCATTAAAGGAAAAGGTAAGGTTAAATCGCTTATCTAAATCGGGAAAAT
>NZ_DALZYO010000019.1:65595-97364 GCF_031988165.1 Neobacillus sp. | reverse complement strand
TGAAACTAATAATTTTTTTGTTTGTTGACGTTTTTGTTTGTTTAGTTTTCAAAGAACAATTTTCTTCATCGCTCATAAGCGACTTTTTTAATATAACATACAACACTTGGTGATGTCAATATCTTTTTTCGAAACCGCCACTTACGAAAGCTTTATAACAACGTTTCGCAGCGACGGTTATTAATATACCAAGTATAAGAAAAAAGGTCAATACCTTTTTTGTTTTTTTACGATAATTTTTCATGAACACAATAGCAGCGATGAAAAACCCCTTGCCCCTTCGTTTCAATATTAACCACATCTATCAAATGTTTTTCAATTAAATATTCAATAAGCACAGCCAGATCAACAGAATAAGGCATTAAATCTTTTTCATTCATGATCTCATTAAACAACCAATATTCCTTACCACTTAGCACTTCCAATAGATGTGATGTACCAATATTTGTTCTAGAATGAATCATAAACTCACTTGCTAAAAACAAAAGTTCAAGTCTTTTCTCAAGCGTTTCCTCACTTTTAACCAATTCTTCATATAATTTATATATTTCTGGTTCAATTTGTTTTACTTGATGCCATACTGTAAGCTCTGGGTGAAGACCGTTCTCTATTACCGCTAATCTTGCAAGATGGTGTAAGGAATGAACAACATAATTATAAGCATCCAAAAATTGTTTACTTTCAAATAAAGCTTTCCCATCGACATAACGACGAATTAATTTGGCAAATTCTAAGCCCATTTTTATTTTTCGTCCATTAAAAGGAAATTCCCGCAGTTCCGTTTTTAAATTCTCAACGTATTCGTTCCGGTCGAAAATTATTTTGGCATCCTGAAGCCATTCAAATATTCTTCGATTCGTCCCTAACAATAACCATTCTTGCAGCTGCGCTTCGGTAATGATATGCATCGCTGCTTTTTGGTGGTTGTACGAATACTGTTTAATAAACAAGGGCTGCTCTGCTTCTTTTACGATAACCAATAATATGACATCAAACGAATCTGTTATATGACTTAATTTTAGTTTTTTTTCAACCAACAAGACTCCAAGAGTATTGGTCTGACTCGCCCTTTCTTGATAAATAGGCCGAAGGATGTCTTCCATTCATCATTCCTCCATTTTTTTCATGTAGTATAATATGTTCGACAACGAAATGAAATTTCCTGTTTTCTTTAAAGACAAATTTCGACATTCTCTTCCTCTCATTTTTTCTCTCCTCGTAAATATGGTATAGTTTTCACTAGGAGGGAGTAACATGGCTAAATATTCGAGTAAAATAAATAAAATTCGATCCTTTGCTTTATCATTAATTTTTATCGGCTTAATTGTGATGTATGCCGGTATCTATTTTCGAACTTCACCACTTATTATGACCATCTTTATGCTTTTTGGTCTCCTTTTCATTATCGCCAGTACAGTCATTTATTTCTGGATTGGTATGTTATCGACAAAAACCATTCAAGTAAAGTGTCCGAGCTGTGGAAAAACGACAAAAATGCTGGGCAGAGTAGATATGTGTATGTATTGTCGTGAACCCTTAACCCTCGATCCTAATCTAATAGGAAAAGAATTTGATGAAACCTATAATAAGAAGTAGGGAAAATAAATAGAGGATGACTTAAACCTCCAGGCTTGCAAGCCGCAGGTTTAAGTCATCCTTTTTTTACAGAAAAAAGAGCTGATTTTTTTATAATCAGCCTTCATTCCATCCAAATTAATGTACCTCTTTACTTTCACACTCCGGACATGTACCATAAATCTCCATACGGTGGTTTTCAACTTTAAAGCCCGTCACATGTGAAGCTAGATGCTCTACTTCATCTAAGCCCGGGTAATGAAAATCAACTATTTTCCCGCACTTTTCACAAATGACATGATAATGATGTGATGTAACAAAATCGAAACGGGCTGATGCATCACCATAAGTTAATTCCTTAACAAGACCTACTTCACGAAATACTCGTAAATTATTGTAAACTGTTGCCACGCTCATATTAGGAAATTTCCCCTCTAAGGCCTTATAAATATCGTCTGCCGTGGGATGTGACATCGAGTTTATTAAATATTCAAGTATCGCATGACGTTGTGGAGTAATTCGTACCCCTGTATCCTTTAAGGTATCCAACGCTTCTTTTAACTGATTCATCGCCATGCACCTTCTTTCTAAAAAATATTCTTAGATTATAATTGTTATAATTAATTTTACTAACTAATTTATACTTTTGTCAATATTGTAATCTAATAAAGTGAAACTTCAATCAGTGGAATGCCTTTATCCATTGATTGTTAGTTGAACCAATCAGGCTTTTACGGGCAGTTCCCCCCTACCTATCCTTGTTTGTTCCCTTTAAGTCTTGAAGTAGGGTCTTACTTCCCGTAAATGCAGGACAAACAGGAATGTTTCTTTTTTTAACTATGCAATGTCTTTTCAACCGCCCCTAGCTGATGATTCACATAACGAGCGGTCACAAACAATAAATCTGAAAGCCGATTTAAATAGGCCAAAACAAGGGGATTTACATCCTCACCTAAAGAAACCGCACATCTTTCCGATCTCCTTGCAGTTGTTCGTGCCACATGAAAGGCAGAACCAGCAGGATGTCCCCCAGGCAAAATAAAATTTGTTAATTCCGGAAGCACTGCGTTCCAATCATCAATTTGTTTTTCCATTTCCTCGACATCTGATGAATCAAGCGACCATTTTACTACCTTTCCTTTTGGGGTCGCTAATTCTGCCCCAACATGAAAAAGATTTGTTTGTATTTTATGATATACCTTTTCAATTATTTCTTTCCCTTGAAAATTTTCCTTATTTAAATGACTTAGCGCAAGTCCAATTAGAGAATTGGTTTCATCACAAGTCCCGTAGGCTTCCACGCGTAAGTCGTTCTTTGCCACCCTTTGTCCATAAATGAGAGAAGTTGTTCCCTTATCACCTGTTTTGGTATAGATTTTCATTTTATATCCCCCTATGATATCGATGAAGTTTTTTACTATACAATGACTCCTTCTCCTTTGACAGACAGAAAGTGAAAATTTTCTTCATCATATCACCTATATATATTAAGAAAACTTGAATTAAAGAAATCCTATTTTAAGCAAAAAAAAAAGGGCCACTATGGACCCAAAATTTATCTGAGGAGGTATGCCCTAATAAAATGATATTCAAATTGAGGTTAGTTGCATTGGACAAATGCCTTTTATCGCGAAAATAGGCTTAAAAAATGTGAATTATAAGTTTTCTCGAATAAAAGATAATGCCTCTTCAACATGCCCCTTCACTTGAACCTTTCTCCATTCCTTGACGATTTTACCTTCTTTATCAATGATAAAAGTAGATCTCTCAATTCCCATGTATTCTTTACCAAAATTCTTCTTTAGTTTCCAAACTCCATAGTCTTCGGCCATTTGGTGGTCCGTATCTGCAAGTAGCATGAATGGCAGTCCATATTTCTCGACAAACTTTTGATGGCGTTCAACTGGATCCGGACTTACACCCAAGATAACGGCTTTTAAGTCATTAAATTGGTGAGCTTGGTCTCGAAAATCACATGCTTCTGTTGTGCAACCTGGTGTCATGTCCTTGGGATAAAAATAAAGCACTACATTTTTACCTTTAAAATTTTCTAATGATACTGTTTCACCGTTATGGGCTTCTAATCTAAAATCGGGTGCCTGTTTTCCAATTTGAACTGTCATCTTATTCACTCCACCTTGTAAAATATTCCTATCAATAGCCTAACCAAAGTTGGAAAACAAAACAACTTTTCTGCACGAAAAGCTTTATTTTTCACGTTCAAACATGACTCTGGCAACAAAGGCCGCCGGTAAAGTATAGCCAATTAACGCTTCAGTAACAGCAATAAATCTACCAATCCCATGTGGGACAACATCTCCATTACCTACAGAAAACAACATCATTGCACTAAAATAAAAACTTGTTTCAAAAAAGTTATGATTCCCACTTTCCTTATTTGCTTCAACCAGCACAGACATTCCCATCAATTCAAAGAGCAAATAAATAAGACCATAACCAATGATGACAGTGAGGTAGCACATTCCCAGATAAAAAAAATTATGAATCGATACCATCTTACCCTTAACAGTATTTGGAACAAATAATGTTCGGATACTCATGAAAATGCAAAAAATTACAATTGGCAGCAAGAAATAGAACATTAAAAACCACCTCTGATTTCAACGAGAGTTATTCTATTTCTATGCAGGCTTGGACCATAAAATATCAAAAACCAGGCTAACGCCTGGCTTCATTTTAATAAAAAAATTCAAACACAACTATTCATGATCAACAATTGCTTCGCTAATTCCCTGCTCCCCGATATTTTTTGACCCCTTGATTCCATAAGAGAACGGAAAGGATAAAAAAGGTTATGCCAATCACCGGTGTTAAAAAGGAATACCAGAACCATTCTTTTTTCCCAAGAAAAAAGGCAGCGGGGTAAACGCCAACAAAAGCAAACGGCAATATCCAGGTTAACACAAAGCGGATTAATTTATTGTAAATATTAACCGGGTACCTGCCGTAGTTACTAATATTGTACATCATCGGCATGAGGGACGTTCGTGCATCGGCCCAAAAGCTTATGCAAGCTAGCATAATAAAAACTCCACCATAAACAAGAGCACCACCGATAACAAAAACAATAAATAGAAACGGATCATACCAGTTCAACTTAAGGCCAAGCCTGATGCCTGCATAAAACATGACAGCAAGCCCAGTAATTGCGCCGATTAAGGATTCGAGTTCAAGCCGTTCAAGAATGATTTGAAACAGACTATGGATGGGTCTTGTTAAAATCCGGTCGAATTCCCCCTTCACGATATATCGTTCATTAAAATCCCAAATATTAAAAAAGGCAGAAAAGACCGCATAAGGAACTAAGAAAAAACCATAAATAAAAATTATTTCATCCCGATTCCAGCCATGCAGCAAATTAGTGTGGCCAAAAACGACTAATATAAAGACCAGATTGATAGCCTGTGAAAGTAAATCCGAGAAAAACTCAACAAACAAGTCAGCCCGATATTGCAGTCTTGTTTTTAAATACTGCGAAAGATATTGGAAAAACATTGATATGTAAAACAACATTTACCCTCCTTGAATAACCAGCTGTTTCTTCGCCACATGCCAGAGAAATTGGATCGGGATCATTAATATGATTACCCATAATAGCTGCTGGCCAAGCGCTTCGATTGCCTGCTGATGGGAAAAGCCTTTCGTAAAAATCATACTCGGTATATAGCTAATACCTTGAAAAGGAAGGAATTTCATGATTCCTTGTGCCCAGCCAGGAAAAAAACTAATTGGCAGGAGCAGGCCGGAAAACAAATCTATGACAACGCGTTTGGCCCGAATCAGACCTGTATTATTATATAAGAAGAAAGTCGTTATCCCCGTTAATAAATTTAGTTGCGTATTAATTAAAAAGCTCAGCAGGATGGAGATGGCAAATAATCCCCACACACTTAGGTCCCACGTAAACCGGATAGGAAAAACAAAATAAACTATGACCAGTCCTGGTGCTGAGAAGAAAAATAGGCGAAATATCCCTTCCCCCAACCCCTGCATCGTTTTCATTCCGAGATAATTGTAGGGTCTAATTAGTTCTACCGCAACTTTCCCCTCCATGATTTCCATGGCCATTTCACGGTCAAGATTGTTGAAGTAAAACGCTCGGGCCATCCAGGAAATCGCTACATAGGTGGTCATTTGTACAACGGAGAGCCCCTGAATTTGCTCCTTCCCACCATAAATCGCTGTCCATAAAAAATAATAAGCCCCGATGTTAATGCCATAGATAAGAATCCCAGTATAATAATTTGTCCGGTAGGCAAGCATCATTAAAAAGCGGATTCTTATCATTTCTAAATATTTATCCAACTTCTACCGCACCCTTTTCATAAATATTGCGTATGATTTCCTCTGTAGAGGTCTCGTTAATTTTTATATCTTTTATTTTATAAGCGGCAGCAACCTGAGCAATGACCTGTGATATAAGTTCATCGCTGTCTTCGATATTTGCAGTAAAAATCTGTTCCTTTTCATCCCATTCCCACTTTACCGGCATACCGTTTGTTAAATGTTTAACCGTGATGAGATCCACTTTTTCAAGAAACTGAAACTGCAGTTGTTTTCCTTCGCCCAAAGTCTCCTTCAAATTCTTAAGAGCCCCATCATAAATCACCCTTCCTTCATCAAGCATAATGACCCGCTCGCACAATGCTTCAATGTCAGATAGGTCATGCGTGGTGAGAAGAATTGTCGTGTTATATTTCTCGTTGATTTCTTTTAAAAATTCCCGGATTTTTAACTTCACCAAAACATCCAAGCCAATCGTTGGCTCATCTAAGAACAGTAACGGTGGATTGTGAATTAATGCCGCCGCCAGTTCACATCGCATCCTTTGACCAAGTGAAAGTTTACGAACAGGCTTATCAAGAAGTGGCTCAATATCCAAGGTTTTAATGACATGATTCATATGCTCGTCATATTGTTGATCCGACACTTTATAAACTTTTTTCAACAACCTGAATGACTCCTGAACGGCGATATCCCACCATAATTGAGACCGCTGTCCGAAAACAACGCCGATGGTTTGCACAAATTTCTCTCGCTCTTTGTGTGGATTCATGCCATTAACACTGATTTGCCCGGAAGTAGGCGTTAAAATACCCGTCAACATTTTGATGGTTGTGGACTTTCCAGCGCCATTTTCGCCAATATAACCAACCATTTCACCTTTTTTCACAGAAAAACTAATATCATTAACAGCCCGGGCAATTTTATAGTTTCTCGTGAATAAATCTCTAAACGCACCAGTTAAGCCGGACCGACTTGAATAGGCTTTAAATTCTTTTCTTAATTTTTGTACTTCAATCGCATTATTCATTCTTTACCTCCCGATACTTACCCTAATGAATTAGTTTAGCTAAATCGAGATGTTAAAACAACTGTCCTGCACTTTATTAAATTTTTTAAAAGTTGAAATAGATAAAGGTCGTAAAAAAAAGTGATAAAATAAGAAAAGCGGAAGTGCCCTGGTCAGCGACGTAAGGGCTGGACTGAACCGACTGAGATAAAGGAAACACGGTGAGCGTTAGCGAACCGATGTTGACTTATCGTAGGGAGGTGAGGGAAGCACTCTAGTCGCTAGGGCGCTGGAGCTGGACAATTCTCAAAGTCCAATGTTAAAAATTCTTATCATTTAAAAAGAAACAATATAAGGAGGAAAAATAGTGCAATTTACAAATTCTGAACGACTACATAGCGAAGCTTTGGACCATATCGTTGGCGGGGTAAACAGCCCATCACGATCCTATAAGGCAGTAGGCGGAGGCGCGCCGGTTGTAATGGAACGCGGTCAAGGTGCTTACTTTTGGGATGTCGATGGCAACCAGTACATCGATTACCTTGCAGCATACGGACCAATTATTACCGGACATGCCCACCCACATATAACAGAAGCAATCAAAAAAGCGGCTGAATCAGGTGTTCTTTATGGAACCCCAACGCCACATGAAGTGAAATTTGCAAAAATGTTAAAGGAAGCGATTCCCTCATTAGATAAGGTTCGTTTCGTGAATTCCGGAACAGAAGCGGTGATGACCACCATTCGTGTTGCCCGTGCTTATACCGGACGCGATAAAATCATTAAGTTTGCAGGCTGTTATCATGGTCACTCAGACCTTGTTCTAGTTGCTGCCGGTTCAGGTCCGTCAACGCTTGGAACACCAGATTCTGCAGGCGTTCCAAAAAGTATCGCTCAAGAAGTCATAACAGTTCCTTTCAATGATATCGAACCATTTAAAGAAGCATTAGAAAAATGGGGATCCCAGGTTGCAGCAGTTCTTGTGGAACCTATCGTTGGAAACTTCGGAATTGTGGAGCCAAAACCAGGATTCCTACAGCAAGTCAATGATCTTACCCACGCTGCCGGTGCTTTGGTAATCTATGATGAAGTTATTACTGCTTTCCGTTTTATGTATGGCGGCGCTCAGGATTTATTAGGCATTCAGCCTGATTTAACTGTACTTGGAAAAATCATTGGCGGCGGCCTGCCAATTGGTGCATATGGCGGACGCAAAGAAATCATGGAAACAGTAGCACCGCTTGGGCCTGCCTACCAAGCTGGAACAATGGCTGGAAATCCTGCATCCATTCTGTCCGGAATCGCCTGCCTTGAGGTATTAAAACAAGACGGTATTTATGATTATTTAGACCGTTTAGGTGCAATGCTTGAAGATGGAATTTTAGAGGCCGCTAAGAAATATGATATTCAAATCACCATTAATCGTTTGAAGGGTGCATTTACTGTTTATTTTACAACTGAAAAAATTGAAAACTACAAGCAAGCGGAAAACACAGACGGTGAAATATTCGCTAGATTCTTTAAGCATATGCTCCATCAGGGTATTAATCTTGCACCATCAAAATACGAAGCATGGTTCCTAACGATCGCTCATACCGAAGAAGATATTGAAGCAACTCTTCATGCAGTAAACAATGCATTTTCCTTACTAAAGGGTGAATAAATATTCAAATTTTATGCACAAAAGGGAGTGGAAATCACTCTCTTTTATTTTTGTTTTTTGTTTGAAACCGCTTACAATAAACAACATTTACGTTTATACACCACATTTTCATCCTCAATTCCACATCCAGATTTATGTATATTTATTTGATTTCTGAAAATTCTTATGATAATATTATATTATTATTTTTGATTTTACCCTTTGCTTTAGTACCTCGTTAAAGTATTAATCTTTTATTACTGCATTCATGCCACCATCTTCTTTGGAAATGCACTTCATTCAAAGAATAAACGAACAAAATAAAGGCGGTGTGAGCAGAGCAGAGCTTCACTTAATTCGTCTCCTAATCTGTATATTTTTCACTACGATTGGATATAGCGATTTGTTTTTGCGGCGCTCCGCCCTTTATCCAAAACTAAAAGTTTCATAGGAGGTGAGCGGCTTTAGCGGATGAACCGATGAAGCCAAACAAGATGACACAAAAATGGAACCCTTCCCTTTTTAAAGATTTCCACAAACATGAGCACGATGCGTGCGGAATTGTCGCTTGCCTTGAAAAGAGCAAACGGCCAACGAGAAAAAATATTTTTGATTGCATAAATGGACTTGTGACAATGAATCATCGTGCCGGTTTTATTAATGGAGAAGGAGACGGTGTTGGCATTCATACGGATATTCCAACAGAGCTCTGGAAAGAAAAATTGCGCGCGAAAGGCCTTGATCCACTTCTAGTCGATAAAGAAGAATTTGCTGTTGGTCATGTATTTATCAGTCAAGAAGCAAACTGGTATCCGACTATTAAACAAGAATTGCTAAAAAAACTAGCAAAATATGAATTAGAACTAATTCTTGAAACCGATGAAGTAACGAATTCATCAGCCCTCGGCCCAATCGCGATTCAAGAAAATCCGGTTTTTTGGCAGTTTGCCTGTCTTTCATCCAAAAACGGCCAAGAATTAACGAGGGTCCTGTTCGAAACTTTAGTCGATTTTGAAATGAACGAACATGTTCATGTTGCCTCACTTAGCCAAAATCATGTCGTTTATAAAGTAATGGGTGCCGGAGACATTCTCCCACGTTATTATCATGATTTAGCAAACCCGCTTATTGCATCGACCATGACACTTGGCCATAATCGTTATTCTACCAATACTCTTTCAAGCTTTTTCCGGGTACAGCCTTTTAGTGTCTTAGGACATAATGGAGAAATTAATACGATCTCGAAGCTTCGTGATGAAGCGAGAATGATTGGTGTACCTCTTGTTAAAGACGGCAGTGATTCACAGGATTTAAGCCGAACGTTGGAAACTTTAATTTGCCGTGATGGTTATTCATTATTTGAAGCGATGGACCTATTGTTCCCGCCAATTATCAATGAAATAAAAGCTTATGCTGAAAATCTTCAAGATTTATACACCTATTTAAGAGAAGCCTGGGGACATTTCGCCCAAGGACCAGCTGGAATTATTTCAAGATTTGGTGATGAAGCCGTATTTAGTGTTGATGCCCTTGGCCTTCGTCCACTTTGGATGCTCGAAACCGAAAGCTCCTATTTATTTTCTTCTGAACCAGGCATTATCTCATCCAGTGAATACGTGAATGATCCGAAGCCTTTGGCACCTGGTGAGAAGGTCGGTTTCAAATGGAACGGTGAAAAATTGGAAGTTTATGAGCAGGACCGATATCAGGGTGAGGTTTATAACCGTTTTTCTCAACGGGTGAATATTAGTGGATCTAGATTACGTCTACAGCCGCCGTCACTAAGTAAAACAGTTACCATGAATTATCCTGACAAAATCCATAACGGCCAATATAAAGCCTTTGGCTGGGAACGTGATCATATCCAGTTAATCGAACAAATGGCCGAAAAAGGTGTGGAGCCGATTCGTTCACTCGGTCATGACGCCCCGCTCGCTGCCCTTAATCCTGAGAGAGTCAATATTGCTGATTATATTAAGGAAAGTGTCGCCGTGGTCACCAACCCCGCCATTGACCGTGACCGGGAAACTGAGCACTTTTCTACCAGGGTCATTATTGGCAAGCGCCCGACCTTATTTTTTAAAGAACAAACGGAAACGGTAATTGAACTGACTACTCCACTTCTGTTAGAAGGAAAAGCAGGCTTCACTTGTTCGGAGAACTTAGGTCAGCCTAGCTTTGATCAAATTGTCCAGCATTTTCAGGAGCAAAAATTAGCTGCCTTTATTTCAACTACATTTAATAAAAACGAATCGATTGATTCTGCACTAAATAGACTGACAGATGAAGCAGTTCAAGCAGTAAAGTCAGGAAAAACAATGCTTGTCCTTGATGATGCAAAAGCACATCAAGAAGATTTCTATTGGCTGGATCCACATTTAATTACGTCTGCGATTGATCAAGCGTTAGTTAATGCAGAATTAAGAAGGGATTGCTCCTTAGTTCTTCGTTCAGCTGCGATTCGTTCGCTGCATGACATCATTACTTCATTTGGATTAGGAGCAGATTTAATCAGCCCATACTATATGTTCTTAACCGTTTTCGATGAATCGACAAAACCACTAACCAATCTTTATAGTGCACTAACTAAAGGTTTGGAGAAGGTAATTTCAACGATTGGAATCCATGAACTGCGCGGCTATGGCAGACTGTTCTCAAGCATCGGTTTACACGAAGAGATTGCAAATGTGTTAAACATCGTAAATTTTTTGGGATCAAAAGAATTGGAAGCAGACTTCGAGGCTATGAAGCTTGATGCTGTAAAAAGAGCAAATGATTACCAAAATGACAAAGAGCGTATCGGAAAAACCTTCCATCTCTTCCCGCGCATTTGGAAGGCAATTGGTGAAGTTGCTGCAACTGGTGATTACAAGGTTTATCGTGATAAAATCTCGGAACAAGAAGCGGCGAATCCGACAACCATCCGCCATCTAGTTCAGTTAAAAAAGAGCAATAACCCTTTATCCCCTAACGATGTGGATATACGTGTTGGCGACCATGATTTACCGTTTCTTATTTCTTCGATGTCATTTGGTTCACAGAATGAGACAGCCTTTAGAGCCTACGCCGAAGGCGCTGACCGTTTAAATATGATTAGTTTAAATGGTGAAGGTGGCGAAATTAAGGATATGTTAGGCAAATATCCAAAAACAAGAGGACAGCAGATTGCCTCCGGAAGGTTCGGAGTAAACGCTGAACTCCTAAACTCCTCTAATCTGTTAGAAATAAAAATTGGGCAAGGCGCTAAGCCTGGAGAAGGCGGTCATCTACCAGGCTCAAAGGTTACCGCAAAAGTCGCTGAAGCACGTAACGCAACACTTGGTTCGGATTTGATTTCACCATCAAACAACCATGATATCTACTCTATCGAAGATTTAGCACAAATGATTCTTGAATTAAAAACGGCAAATGACCAGGCAAAAATTGCTGTTAAGGTTCCTGTCGTTCCTAATATTGGAACAATTGCTGTTGGTATCGCAAAAGCAGGTGCCGACATTATCACCTTGAGTGGCTTTGATGGCGGTACAGGTGCTGCGAGAATCCATGCCCTTCAATTCGTGGGATTGCCCGTTGAAATTGGGGTAAAAGCAGCCCATAATGCCCTGCTTGAGAGTGGCCTTCGCCATAGAGTAGAAATTTGGGCGGATGGCGGCATGAAGAGTGCGATGGATGTCATGAAGATCATGCTTCTTGGAGCAAACCGTGTCGGCTTCGGAACATTGTCAATGCTTGCTATCGGCTGTACGACCTGCCGCGGCTGCCATTTGGATACGTGCCATGTTGGGATTGCCACCCAGATTGAATCTGAAGCACAGGCTAAGGAGCACGGACTAAGGCGCTTTGTTCCACGGCAACTAGAATTAGCTGTTCAAGGGATCATGAATCTTTTCACAGCTTTTGGAAGTGAATTAAAAGCACTGTCTGCATCATTGGGAATCAGAAATCTACAGGATGCTGTTGGTCATTCGGAATTATTGGAGCAAGTAAATGGAGAACAGCAGCTTAGCCTTTCCTATTTGCTAAAACCACTGGAAATTAGCCAATTTACGAAAATAAAAGCTTCGAAATCAATCGAAGAAGTTCAAATGCAAGTAGCAGCAGGAGCTGAATATCTTGATGAAAGTGTGGAACAGCTTCATTCATCAAGAGAATTCTCCAGTGTTACCTCGGAGCAGCGAGTACTGGGAAGCAGAGTTTCCTGCCACCGTGTTCGTGGCAGACTGGATGGCTCATATAAGCAGTTGAAACCTGTAAAGCTTAAATATAAAGAAGGTTCCATTCCTGGAAATGGCTTAGGCGCATACAATAGTGAAGGTATCGAAATTACTGTTAATGGCGGCGGTCAGGATGGTGTTGGAAAAACCTCTTTTGGCGGAAATATCCATGTGTTGAAATCTAAAGGAAAAAATGGGCTCTTCCTTAATGGTTCCGTAGGAAAGGGCTTTGGATATGGTGCACAAAAAGGGCTTCTCGTGGCCCAAGGGAATGCCGATGCTCGAGCTGGAATTCGCCTCTCTGGTGCTGATTTAATCATTGGCGGCGCATTGAAAAAATCGCTTCCGGAAAAAGAAGCTGGGAATATTGGTGCAAATGCTAATATTAAAGGCTTTGCCTTTGAGTACATGACAAACGGACGTGGTCTTGTTTTAGGAGATCCCGGACCATGGATTTGTGCAGGGATGACCGGCGGTGTCATCTATATCCGCCACCAGCCAGAAATGGGTCTTACCAAAGAAGCAATTAAGCGAAGAATTGCCAAAGGTGCCAAAGTATCTGTTGCGGATATTAACGAAAAAGGCAAACAGGATATTAACGAACTTTTAGGCAAATATACGAATCTGCTTGAGGAGAATGGCCAGGGAGAAGAAGCGAATCAGCTACGTGCTTTGTTAGCTGCCCCTGAACACCATTTTGTTCAGGTACTTCCTGTTAAGGAACAAGCCGACCCATCCGTATCTACGGAATGATGATAGTATGCACTAAGTTTAAAGTCCGCTTATTTTAGCGGGCTTATTTTTGTCACAATATCCTACAATTTTCGGAATCAAAGACCTATAATTTCTCTTGATAATATGCTTTAATCCATGTATAGTACATAAATACTTACCATTGAAAAAAATTAATTATTTTTGAAAGGAAACCATTTGGAATGAAGTTAGGTGCCCGCATCTTAAAAACGGGAATAGCAATTGTTTTATCCCTATACTTAAGTCAGTTGTTGCATTCACCCTCTCCAGTATTCGCTGGCATTGCCGCCATTTTTGCGATTCAACGGACCATTTATCGCTCCTATTTAACAATCATTGAACAAATTCAGGGAAATATCATTGGCGCTTTGCTTGCTGTTATTTTTGTCCTCCTGTTAGGAAATCATTTTATTGTTATTGGGTTGGCCGCTATTATTGTGATAATTATTAATCTTAAGTTTAAACTGGAGAATACGATTGGACTGTCACTCGTGACGTTGGTATCGATTATGGAAACACAGAGCGGGAACTTTATTCAGTTTGCCGGTATCCGTTTCTCGACCATCATGATTGGGGTTTTTTCTGCGTTTATCGTTAATCTTTTGTTCATGCCACCAAAGTATGAAAACAAGCTTTATTTTAAAATTGTCAGCACAACCGAGGAAATTATTAAGTGGATTCGCTTAAGTACACGCCATGATTATGATCATAATCTTCTTAAAACAGATATTAAGAAACTAAAAGAAAGCATCAATACAATGGAGCAGTTTTATAAGATGTATAAGGAAGAACGAAGTTATTTGAAAAAAGACCTTCCAGAAAAATCAAGAAAGCTGGTTATTTACCGGCAATTAAACTTAACTGCTAAAAAAGCCCTTGATACCTTAAAAAAACTGCATCGTTTTGAAAACGAGCTGTTGCAGCTCCCTGAAAAATTCAAGCAATCGATTCAAGAACAGGTTGATAGCCTTATTTATCATCATGAACAGGTCTTGCTAAGATTCATTGGAAAAATCCCAACACCGCCTCCATACCCTGAGGATAACGTTTACTTAAATAAAAAGGAATTATTCGACTTCTTTTTAGCACATCAAAGAGAATTTGCCGGACAAAATAATCCACATCTCTATCATACGATGCAAATTGTCGCCTCGATTATTGATTATGGAGAACAGGTTGAGCATCTCGATACACTTATTACTAGCTTTCATTCCTTTCATCATAATGAAGTGTCGATTGATGATGAGGCAAAAGAATAGGAAAAACCGAAGCAGATTATTCTGCTTCGGTTTTTGTTTGCTCCAGCTGCTGTACTTGAAATAATTTATAATAATTCCCTTGTTTTGTCATTAGTTCGTCATGTGTCCCTATTTCCACGAGTTGACCGTGTTCAATCAGGACAATCCGATTCGCATGAGTGATGGTCGATAACCGATGGGCAACAATAAAAGTGGTCCGGTCCTTTGCCAGTTCCTCTAGTGATTCCTGGATGGAATGCTCGCTCTCTAAATCCAGTGCCGATGTCGCCTCATCAAGTATTAAAATAGGGGGATTTTTCAAAAATACACGGGCAATCGCAACCCGTTGTTTCTGACCTCCAGAAAGCTTAACCCCTCGTTCTCCTACCCTAGTGTTATAGCCGTCTGACAGGTTTAAGATAAACTCATGGGCATTGGCAGCTTTTGCCGCCCGATACACTTCTTCATCAGTTGCATTTGGTTTTCCTAATAAAATGTTATCTCGTACAGATTCGCTAAATAATATATTATCCTGAAAAACCACACCAATATTATCTCTTAGGGTTTGGACCTTAAATTGCCTTATGTCTTCCCCGTCTAAGGTTATTCTTCCGCTTGTTACATCATAAAAACGAGGAATCAGACTAACAAACGTAGATTTCCCGCCGCCGCTCATACCTACCAGCGCAATCGTTTCACCCTTTTTCACCTCTAAAGAAATGTCCTTCAAAACAAGATCCTCTTTTTTATCGTAAGAAAAAGAAACATTTTCAAACGAAATATCGCCATTTACCTGGCTACACACTCGTGCATCCGGAATGTCAATAATATCATATTCCTCGTCCAAAAATTCAAATACACGATCCATGGATGCAAAGGATTGGGTAATGGTGGTTGATGAATTGACCAATCTTCTTAATGGATTGTAAAGCTTGTCAATATAGGCAAAAAACGCAACCATCGTTCCAAGTGACAACTGATGCTGAATGACGAGATACGCAGAATAGCCAATAACAATTATTGGAGCAATATCTGTAATCGTATTAACAGCTGAAAAGGCCTTCGCATTCCAGCTTGTATGCTGCAATGCCTTCTCTAAAAAGTTCTTATTTTGCTTATCAAACTGTGTTTGTTCATACTCTTCAATCGCAAAACTCTTGATTACAGGCATCCCCTGCACTCGTTCATGTAAATAGCTTTGAACTTCGGCAAGTGCTTGAGAACGATTCCTTGTTAATTTACGGAGATTTCCAAAAAAGTATCTCACGGAAAAAGCATAGAGAGGAAACAGTAAAATTGAAACAACTGTCAGTTTTACATTCATCAAAAACATAAAAATAATGGCAATGACGATGGTGGCAATATCAAGCCAGAGATTCATTAAACCTGAAATGACAAATGTTTTTGTTTGCTCAACATCGTTAATGACGCGTGAAATAATTTCACCTACACGGGTATTTGAAAAATACTTAAAGCTCAGCTTTTGAATATGTGTATACATCGTATCACGAATATCATAGAGGATTTTACTCGATGTCCACTGGGCGAAATATTGCCGGTAATATTCAATGGGTGGTCTTAGGATAACAAAGATTACAATCATGACACCCATGATGAGCATCAGTTTATTAACCTTTTCATCATAAGAAAGCGAATGATTCCCAACAATATCATCAACTACATACTTAATTAACAAGGGGATGATGAGTGGTATTGAAAATTTGATCACACCAATGATGATTGTCCCAATTATTTGCAAGCGATACGGTTTAACAAATTGAAGGTACCTGCGGATACTGCTCAAGCTAGGGGACCCCCCCATTTCTTTTTTTTCTGTTTCAAAACAAACGAAAACCTGTTGATATGAAAATCAACAGGCGTTTAGGCTACTAACGTCTGTAAGTTAAATAACGCTCATACCAAATATCGATAAAATCTGGTGCAAAAGGGCCCTTCCGCTGTCGAATCCACTGAATAAGTTTATCGACATTTCGCTTTAAAATCTGGTCAATTACATCTGGATAATTCATCTCACGGCGATGGCGTTCATATTCATCCTCGTCAAGTAAATTAAAGGTCATATCAGGATACACCTTGATATCAAGATCATAGTCTATATACTTTAGTGCCTCACCATCAAAGATGAATGGTGAACTGATATTACAGTAATAATAAATGCCGTCCTCACGGATCATTCCGATTACATTAAACCAGTATTGCGAATGGAAATAACATATCGCAGGTTCCCTTGTAATCCAGGTCCTACCATCTGATTCAGTAACAAGTGTCCGATCATTTCCACCAATCACCAAATTTTGCGACCCTTTTAAAACGGTTGTTTCTTCCCAGACGCGATGGATGTGCCCATTGTGCTTATAGCTATGTATTTGCAATGGTTCTCCTTCGATGGGTACGCCCATGTTCTCCCCTACCTTCATTCCTGAACGCTTTGTAACCTATTCTAAAAACCAAATAAATAACGATAAAGGCAACAAAGTAAAATTCCTATTTCCTATTATTATAACGGTTAAGGACAGAATTTAAAACAAAAGAGCCATAATTCAATGGCTCTTTGTAAAAATTATCGAATTTTTTTCATCATCTTTATTTATCAAATTACATTGAAGGTGTTAAGTTCTTCTCTAGATAAGAATTTATTACCTCTTCTGTCTGCTTTTCAAAAATTAACTGAATCTCCTTCAACTCTTTTTTCATTAATTGAATATCAGTCTGAATACTTTCAAGGTCTGTGGCATTTTGGAGAGTCTGAAGCCCTTTTTCGATTTGTTGACAACGTTCAATCTCAGCTTGAACGTACAATAATTTTTCCATCGTCACCATTTGTTCGGAAACTAATCGGTTAAAATGATTCATTTCCCTCACCGCCTTATTTTTTCGTACCTAATATGTATTCTTTAACCAACACTAATTTCCTTTGACTACTTCTGTCGACTAAAAAGAGGTTTTGTCGAAAAAAGAAAAGCGAAAGCGCCCGTTTTGCGGCGTATGGACTGGAGCACTTCGACTGAGATAAATGTAAACTCGCCGACTGGCAAGCCGTTAGGCGAAGACAGAGGCGTAGTTGAATTTATGCGTTCAGAATTTAGGGAATAAATTCTGATTAGCTAAAGGAAACACGGAGAGCGCTAGCGATTCGATGTTGACTTATCGTAGGGAGAATTGCGAAGTACACTAGCCGCTGGGCGCTGGAGCTGGACAATTCTCAAAGTCCAATGATATTGAGTCTGATATTATTAGAAAAGCGGAAGCGCCTGTTTATCGACGATCGCTGGAACGAGACGCTAAGCAAAGTTCTTTAATCAATGAAAGAAGGCACCCTTTAATGAAAAAGAGCACCTTCTTCTTAAGTATTATTTTATTGTTGACCGAATTGGCCAGCATTTTGGTTTTTACTAGCTTCTGATGCTTGGTTTTGTTTTTTTACCTCTTGAGCATTTGTTTCACTTGCAAATTCAGTTCCAAATTGACCTGCAGCACCTGCAGCACCTGCACCTGCCTGAGTATTTTGTTGTTTCACTTCCTGGATATTTGTTCCAGCTGAAGTTTTGTTTGGCTGCTGATTGAATTTTGCCATTGTAATCACCTCCACGAGATTAATTTATCCATCTACGTGGAAATTATCCAAAATAATTAATTAAAAACTATTTAAACCAGTAATGATATTCCGCCGTCAACTATAATGGTTTGCCCCCTGATCATGCTGGAATCATCCGACAAAAGAAACATCACGCAATTGACCATATCATCAATTTCAACCATTCTCCCTGCAGGAGTTTTGTCTTTTGCCTCTTGCAGAAGCTCTTCACGATTTGGAAAATGCTTTAATGCCTCAGTATCTACTGCACCGCCTGAGACCGCATTTACGACAATATTCTTCGGTGCTAATTCAACGGCTAAATATCGTGTTAGAGCCTCAAGAGCCGCTTTAGAAACCCCAACTACTGTGTAATTTTCCAAATAACGAATTGCCCCCAGAGAACTAATGCTGACAATTTTCCCGCCGCCGTTTCTTTCCATCAGCTTTGCCGCTTCCTGCGCACAAAACAATAGGGCCTTACTATTGATATTTAAAGTCCAATCCCAATGTGATTCCTCAAGTTCCATAACTGGACGCTGAACGCCAGAGGCTGCATTATTAACGAATACATCTAAACGGCCAAATTCTTCTTCAATTTGAGCAAACATATCTTTTATTTTTGCTGTGTCACCAACGTTTGCTTTTACAACTAAAGCTTTTCTACCGAATGATTCTATTTGTTCTGCTGTCTCAAGAGCAGACTTTTTACTTCTCGCATAATTAATGACAATATCATATCCTTCTTGTGCTAGCCTAAGTGCAGTTGCCTTGCCAATTCCCCGGCTGCTGCCAGTAATGAGTGCTACTTTTTGTGTCATTTTTCTAAATTCCCTTCTTAATTCAAGTAATGCTATCATTTTAACTTTTCCATGAATAGAAGACAATTAATATTAAACACTAAGGGCAAAATAACATTTGAAAGGAAGATTGAGAATATGTATGCAGGACGGGATATGACCGAACTTTCAATGATGGCAAAATCAGAATGGAAAACGAGTGAGCTTGCTTTTTTCCATCTCTCCTTGCAGCAAATTGCTCCTTATTTAAATAGCGAAGGTCAGACGATACATCGGGAAATTATAAAAGAAATTGAGAATCGCGGCGGGATCAAAGTTATCTAATTGTGATGAAAGTTATATAAGAAAAGCGCAAGCGCCCTGGTCAGCGACGTAAGGGCTGGACTGAACCGACTGAGATAAATGTAAACTCGCCGACTGGCAAGCCGTTAGGCGAAGACAGAGGCGTAGTTGAATTTATGCGTTCAGAATTTAGGGAATAAATTCTGATTAGCTAAAGGAAACACGGTGAGCGTTAGCGAACCGATGTTGACTTATCGTAGGGAGGTGAGGGAAGCACTCTAGTCGCTAGGGCGCTGGAGCTGGACAATTCTCAAAGTCGAAAATTTTATCTTATCTTTTGATAAAAAAATAAACGCCGTTTTAATAGCGGCGTTCATTCCTCTAACTGCTCCTGATAAAGTCTGAGCATTTTTTGCGAAGAAACTGGAAAAGCAAATTCCTCCAGTTCTTCAAAGGTTACAAGCTTCCATTCCTCACTCTCTTGAAGCGTGAAAGCTATTTTTCCAGTATATACCCTAATATTCCAAATCAAATGTGAAAAAACATGCTCAATTTGCCCAATAATTTTCTCAAGATTAATTTTAAAATTATGGTTCTGGTTAAATAAATCAATGACCTGTTCCCGTTCATTTTGTATAGAATGATGAAGCTCGACATTAGGAAGTTCCCATAAATTTGCAAGCAAACCACTCTCAGGTCGTTTATGAATTAATATTTTCCCACTTTCATCGAAAACAATTGCCGCTGCAAGCTGGACGTCACGTGTCTTCGTTTTTTTCGTTTTTATCGGGAGTTCATTTTGTACTCCTTCATAAAAGCCTTGGCAGTGGTCACGTACTGGACATAATAAACATGAAGGAGAAGTAGGGGTACATATTAAGGCGCCTAGTTCCATTAATGCCTGGTTAAAAGCGGAAGGATCTTCATGAGAAATTAACGTGCGGACAGCTTTTTCAAATACTTTTCGAGTCGCTGGCTTGGCAATATCGTCCCAAATAGATAGAATGCGCGATAATACCCGCATCACATTTCCATCAACAGCCGGCTCAGGAATTCCGTAAGCAATGCTTAAAATGGCACCTGCAGTATATGGACCAACTCCTTTAAGTCTGGCAATTTCTTCAGGAGTGCTCGGTACTTCTCCATTATATTTCTCTTTAACCTCTTTAACAGCTGATTGTAAATTTCTAACCCTTGAATAATATCCAAGTCCCTCCCATGCTTTAAGGACCTTATCTTCATGGGCTTCAGCAAGATCTTCAATAGTTGGAAACCATTCAATAAAGCGATTAAAATATGGAATAACTGTATCAACCCTTGTTTGCTGTAGCATAATTTCTGAAACCCATACCTTATAGGGATCCTGGTCTTTTCGCCATGGAAGGTTGCGCTGTTCATTTTTAAACCAGGTAATTAAATCCTTCTGAAAAGCATTTATATTGATATTTTCTATATTTTCTTGTTCAATTAACATATCTTTTGTGCCTCCATTTTGTTAAACAATGATGAAATAGGGAATATAATAAAATGACATTTTTGTTTTACGATAATTCAATTTGTTTATTTTGACAAGTAGAAAAGCGGAAGGATCCGTTATCAAAGTTCAATGATTATGTTAATAGACCATATTAAAGGAGGATTTTCCTTTTGGATACTGGAACTCATGTAGTTATGGGCATTGCTCTCGGTGGTCTTGCTACGCTTGATCCATCCGTTGCAAGCAGTCATGCTACTGCAGCAAGTGTATTAATTGCGACAATTGCCGGTTCACAAATACCAGATATTGACACGGTTTTGAAGTTAAGAAATAACGCCATCTACATTCGCAATCATCGTGGTGTTACACATTCTATTCCAGCTGTCATTTTATGGCCGATTATCCTTTTGGCCGTCATTTATCCATTTTTTCCGAATGCCAATTTAGTGCATTTATGGGCATGGACATTTGCAGCTGTTTTTATCCATGTTTTTGTCGATATCTTTAATGCCTATGGCACTCAAGCACTAAGACCATTTTCCTCGAAATGGGTTGCTCTAGGTGTCATTAATACGTTCGATCCGTTTATATTTGGGATTCATGTGCTTGGTATTATTATATGGGTATTAGGGGCAAATCCTGGAGTTACCTTTTTGCTGATGTATGTAGTCATTATCGCCTATTATTTAAAACGGTATCAGGCGAAGAAAAGGGTATTGGTCGAGGTTAGAACGATTATTCCGGATGCCACAGAAATCATTATCGCACCCACGATGAGGTATCATCAATGGCGGATTGCTGCGATGAATCAAGAGCAATTTTTTGTTGGCACGGGCATTAAGAATAAAGTTGAAATTTTAGATCGGTTTATTCGTGTCCCAGTACCAAATACACCTGTAATAGAAGCGGCCAAAAAAGACAAAAACCTTTCTGCTTTTTTATCGTTTTCCCCGGTCTACCGTTGGGAAGTCGATGAATACAATGATTATTATGAAGTTCGTTTTATTGATTTACGCTATCGCAGTAATGGGCATTATCCGTTTGTCGCTGTAGTTCAATTAGATCGTGATTTAAAACGAATTAGCTCCTATACAGGCTGGGTGTTTAGTGAAAAGAAATTACGGAAGAAGTTGAGCATCATTCCAAGCTAAAAAAATGAGTGACGAATGTCATTCATTTTTTTATGGTATTCACCTCATTACCATTTTCTTATAACATAATTGAGATTAAAGGGACAGATACTATGATTACGTGGTAAGCATAGAGAATGCTTTTATTTACACGTTTTTCTCATTCCCTTTTATGGAGGTATAGCATGAGAAATAAAGTAACGAATTTCCCAAACCAAAATAACAACAAATTTGAGGGAGAGCCAAGAGCGAAAGCAGAATATGCTTCAAAAAGAGCAAACGGCACTATTAATACGCATCCACAAGAACGGATGCGCGCCTCAGGCGAACGCGATGATGAATCACCACAGGTTTATAAGTAGTGATAGGAAAGTTTTACTTTCCTATCGGCCAAGACAAACCAGAGAAAATTCTCTGGTTTGTCCCTTTATTATTTAAGCCCCTTTAATAAGGATATTGGCAAAGCCTCTTCTTTTCCATCGCCCTTAAGTCGATATCCCCACGCGAAAACACCGTTTAAATAGTCAATTTTAAAATATTGACCGGGGTCTCCTTCGATTTCATAAATTTCACCTGGCTTAAAGGTATCTGGGTTTGAAATGTATGCTCGGGCCATTAAAACTTTTCTTTCAAGAACAGCAAACTCATTAACCATGCCCATTTGCTCCGCTTTTCTCGCCTTCTCTTGGAGTTTGGCAATTTCTTCTCTTAGTTCGTGTTCCGTCATTTCACTATAACGTTTCACCTGCTGCATCTCTTTCACTCCCACTTTTCTCTTAATTTTAGTATAGTTATCTTTGTAGAATTAATAAAGGTAAAACTATTTTGAAGGAGACGACAAAATGAATACAATTATCGTAACTGGTGCAGGGTCAGGATTAGGAAAAGAATTAGCCGTGCTTTTTTCCAAAAAAGGCTTTCACATATTACTCACCGGCAGGACAATAGAAAAGTTAACTGCTGCGAAGCAAGAAATTGAAGCAAGCGGTGGAAAAGCCGATATCCTTCCCTTAGATATTCGGAATAATGAAGAGGTTTTGAAAAAAATAAACGAAATAAGCAGTACATATGAAATTTCTGGGCTGATCAATAACGCCGGTTTGGGGTATTTTGGTCCATTTGTGGAAATGGATGAGCAGCAAATCAGTGAAATGTTAGATACAAACATACTAGGAACCATTCTAATGACCAAGGCCGTATTGCCGTTACTTCCTAAGAATGGTGAGGGGAGAATTATGAATATTATTTCTACTGCCGGCCTACGAGGAAAAGTGAATGAAGCTGTATACGTTGCCAGCAAATTTGCCGTCCGTGGATTTACTGAAAGTCTGCAGAAGGAATATGAAAACAGCAGCATTAAATTTAATGCCGTTTATATGGGCGGCATGAATACCCCATTTTGGGACGAAAGCAACCACATTAAAGATAAATCACGTTTAAGGTCAGCTAAAGAAATTGCAGAAATCATTATGAAACAATTGGATTCAGATTCGATTATAATTGAAAACTCATGACGGTTTCGTCATGAGTTTTCTTCTTTTTCCGCCAGAAACCTTTCGATTAGCTCCATCGAAAAGCCTTTACGATATAATGTCTGTTTCATCTTTTGCTGATACTCGAATCCTGTTAATTGTGAAAACTTCCGCTGGGCCTTTTCCCCTTGATACCTGATGGCTTCCATTTCCTCGTCATCTTCTTTGTCCACTTCGGTCTCATTTAGAGCAATATGAATGACCTCAAAAGAAAATCCTTTTCTTTTCAGTAATTGTTCAAGTTTTTGCTTTTGAATTTTCAAAGACTCCTTTGAACCCTTTTGGAAAAACTTTTCAGTTACTTTACTTGCTTTTTCGATTTGCAGCTCTAATGGAAATTCTTCCAGTGCTTGGAGGCGAATTACCTCTGAAATTCCTTTTTCCTTTAACTCCAGTTTGATTAAATCTGGCCCTTTATCGGTCGTATTTACCTGTGTCCTCACATAAGCTAAAGCATATTCTTCATCATTGATATATCTCTGAGCTGTTAATTTATGGAGCACTTCATTAATAACTGGTTCATCTACTTCTTTTTGATTGAGGTAATCACTAATTTCTTTTTCTGACCTCATTCTCCTTGCCAAATAATTAATCGCTAGGTTATGCGCCTTACGAATGTCGTCTTGATATTGAATTTCCATCGTGGAAAAATCATCAAGCTCCATTCCTTTTTTTAATTGAAATTTGATTAATATATCGCTGTCGATACTAAAAGCAAATTCCTCACCTTTGCCGTAATCGATAAATACATTTAACCGATCTTGATTTTTTTGTTGCGTGGTGATTTTTGTAATTATGGCCATATCATTCACCTCATGACTACTTTACCATATTCTTCATTATTTAATGTAAAATAAATAGTTAGACGGACAAAAGGTTTTACCAAACAAGCTGTTAGAAAATGGCTATCCATTCCAATATCCAGAACTAAAATTGGCATTAAAAAATATATTTAACTAAAATCCGTATCATTCCTTTCACAAAAGGTAAAAATGGAAATAAGTACATAACGTACCATTCCCAAGTAGTTTTTGTTAGGCGAGCCTCTAAGGGCGGTTCAGGAGGTGTAGTTGCACTTATGCCTGTTAGGAAAATTAAACTTTCCTATCGGCCAAAAAATGTTGAAAGGAATGAGCAAAATGGCGGAAAAGAAGAAAAAAGATAAGGATAGAGGGAAATACACTTTATCAAGTATGCAAGAGGTAGCCTATCAACGCGAATTTAAAAGGGCAGACCGTGCAGGTGGTTATACAGATAGAAAAACGAAGCTATAGTCTTTATAGATATTTCCATTAATGGACCCCTCTCTAAATGTAAATGCTAGTAATGGGAGCATCTTCAGCTCTCATTAGTTTATAAAAGAGAGGGGTTTTTGTAATGGGACGGTCTCGAGGACATAAAAATCGTGATAAAAATAAAGGGTCACTTCCACAAGTGCCGAAGAACATGAAGTCAGATGGAATTGATGTTGAATACTCACAGGAACTCGCGGATCATGCAGATCTTGAGGCACAAGCACGTTCAAACGCCGCTAACCAGCGTGCAAAAAATAGAAAAAGATAGTAACGATTTTCTATAAAAACTAGCATGAGTTTCAACTCCCAACCTAAATATGGAAATTAATGGAATATGAATAGTACACCAACATAATTCGGGCGGTGTGAGCAAAATGGAGCTTCACTAACTCAAAGTGAAAAATATTTTTTTTCCGCTTAATTGGATAAATATGATTCATTTTTGTTGCGCTCCGCCTCTTTTGCACAATAAAAAGAGAAGCAGGTATGCCCTGCTTCTTAAGTATTTAAAAGGGGGGAAAATATTAATCAGCGAGTTCTAAAGAGAGGTTACCATTTTTCAAGCGATTAGAACTCGTTACTACTGCTGTTGATTGATTTTGACACCTTTTAGATGACCTTTTCTGATATAACCTTTGATAAAAGGTACAACATATCGGTCAAGTCCGAATAAGTATGCTCCAGTTCCTGCGAAGAGTAGAATCATTGCTGCTGTATAAAGAATTGGGTTTGTGCTAGTAGTACCTGCGAGCATAAAGTTTAAGTTCATAAAGGCCCCGGCAACTAATGCTGGAATAGTTGCTAATCCAGCGATTAATCCTAATCCAACTAGTAATTCTCCCCAAGGAATTAAGACGTTGAAAATTTGAACATTTGGGAGGGCGAATTGGCTTAAGAAGTCGGCATACCATCCTTGCACTGCAGGATGATCACCTGTTGCATTGGCCAATGCTCCTTTTAAAAATCCACCTGCATCAAATCCACCTGTTAATTTATGATAACCTGCTTCCATCCATTGAAGTCCAAGCCATACTCTTAATACTGTCCAAACAACTGCTGCTTGAGGGGTTTTGTACCATCTCATCACAATCATCTCCTATTATTTTTTGTGAACTATTTCACAAATTAATAACTAAATAGATTTTTATTCCCCTTTCGATGAGGGGCATTTCAGCTAGCTGTATCTGGTAGAAAATCTTGTGAATTGTTTCACTATCTTCTCTACACTTTTAATATACTCCCCTTGTATTGAAATGACAACGACTTTCACAGTTTATTAACATATTAATATTAGAAAATTGAATAGAATGTGAACTTATTACATCACATATGTTAGAAACCAATCCTCCATTCTTATGATAAAGTTGTGGATAATGTGCATAAGCTTGTTGAATACCTTCAAATCAATCCACAGCTTGTGAATAAACCTGTGAATAAATAGGAAGCTTCGCAAAACGTTCCTTTTATGTAGATTCGAGTCAGCATGGTGATACCGACTCTTTACTTTTCAGTTCCTCATCTAAAAGACCATTCTAAGACCGGAGTTCCTGCTCCACTATTCAGTGCTATTTTTTTTATACGAAGGATTGAAAATCATCCGTATAAGCGCATATTTCACCCAACCCCATTAGATCTTCATCGGAAATCTTCCAACTGTGATTTTCCGAGTTATGCCGGATGACAGCAAAATGATTACGACTGGTAGCATAGATAGTAAAACCTGCTTTTTTGGCTTGATCAATGAAAAAGTAATCCTCTGCACGATTCACTTTTTCAAAGCGGACGTAATGAAATACTTCTTTTCTAAACATTAATGTTGCCCCAGCCACTGTATCAGTGATGGAATTCTCTACACCTGGGACATGAATCAGCGCTTTGTTATTTTTAAAATAGATATAACACGAGCTCTTCCCGATAATCGAAATATTTTTATCCTTAAAAGCATCCATCGAACTAGCAATATACTCAGGACCATAAAAATCATCATCATCAAATTTCGCGATAATATCGTAGTTCGAATTCATCACCCCAAAATTTAAGCAATCACCTAAAGTTGCTTTTTCATGGAGCTGATAAACCTGGACATTTGGATAATTCCTTGCTTTTTCAATCCAACGATTAATATCCATCGAATCCTTATTTAAAATAATTATCAGCTCTTTATCCTGATAAGTTTGTTGTTGATAGTTTTTGAAAACATTTTCGATACATTCTTCCCTTATCGTACAAGTAATAATGGAAACCACATTTTCACTCCTTCCCACAGATTATGAGATTATGACCTTCTCCAAAAAATTAGTTAAATGTTTATACTTGTTCAGATTTTTTATCTGATTAATATCCTCTTGAAGTGCTTTTCTATCGTCTGAGCCATAGCCTGCAGCCCCTAAGATGTTAATATGACGGATATCAACTACGAGCATAAGGGTGATGGTCTCGAGGATGTACAGGAATTTTTCTTGGAATTGTGGTATCTGCTCCAGATTAGATTGCACGAGTAATTTATATTCAATTAAGATCTTATTCATTGTTAATAAATCTGTTAGTCTTGAAAGCTCTAATCCTAGAATTAGCACATCAACATCATGATGTTTTAGCGTAAACAGGCCAAAATTCCCAACAGCCTCTTGCCATTTACTTTCGCCAACAGGGTGCTCCTGGTGATAGGTTAACACCGCCCTGCTTACATGATAGTCGGCACCCATTTGATAAAGACGGTATCCTAATTCCCAATCCTCATAGCCATAATGGAAAAAATCTTCATCAAACCCACCAGCTTGGACGATAAATGCCTTCCGAATCGAAACATTCCCAGTTAGAAAGGCCATCCATGGAAACGCAAATCCTTGCAAATCGTCGTCAAAATTTTTAGTAATCTCTTTGAACCATGGGTATGCTTTAAAGGCCATTCCCCGGAAGGATCCGCTAGTAATATCACTTTTTTCTACTAATGGAAATAGCTCTTCACCAGGATAATTAAAGACTTGAAACCTCTTATTAATTTCTTTATTATTTTTTGTTAAAGCGCCAATCTTGTTAATTTGCTTCTCGGAGAATTCTGGAAAAATACATGAATAGAGCGCTTTGGAATGAATGGCCCCCGACAAAATCATGTTTTCTTTTGATTGGTGGGACTTATAATGATTTTCCACAAAATTAGCTTCGGTTATCATTTCTGCATCTAGAAAAATAAGAATGCTCCCTCTTGCTAAACGAATACCTAAATTTCTGCTCTTCGCTCTCCCCAACTTTTCTTTGCTGCGAATATAGATAAACTGATAGGGAGGAGAATAACTGTTAAGTTTCTCTGCTGTTTGATCTGTTGAAGCATCATCTATAAAGATGACTTCCATTTTTGCTTGATTAAAGGTTTGATTTTCAAGGGAGAAGAGAGACAATAGATTTAGTGGGTATTTATTACTGGAGGGAATAATGATACTGACTTCAATATCTAAGCTGCTCTGATTTTCGTGGCTCGGACTTTGCAGGCTTTGAGTCTTATTTCTTTGTCCACTCTCATGCTGAATGCTTTTTGAGTGTTTTGTTTTTTTTCTTTTCGAGCTACGGTCCTTACTTTTTTCCTCTCTCTTACTTTCTGAAATTGTTCTTTTTCTTTCAGTTTCTTTTGCAAGAGGAACAGGCCAGATGTCATAAAGCCCTTCTTCACGTTCAGTATGTTGTTTTGTTGGGCTATTTCCTAACATGACGCACCCCTTCTCTATATTATTTTAATAAAATAGATAGTCCAAATGGTCGAGCTTTTACACAATATGAACGTAATTTTTTTTTGACTAAACTTATCCCCAGTCATTTGCACATTTTTTCAATAAAAAAAAGAGCACTTGCTGCTCTTTTAAAGGATAGGATTTTTTATAATAAAGCTGTTAAAGCGGTATCTTTCAACAGCGTTTCATACTCCCCGAATATTGGATAGTAGACAAGCCCCCCTTGTTGATTCGCGAGCTGGTCCAACTCTTTCCTAGTTGCCTGGATGATAAAGATCTCATTAGCAGCTTGATCAATCCAGGTAATCGAAGGGGCTACAAATTTTTCGGTTTGCCCCTGTACTAACCAATATTCTTTTTTATTCCCATTTTTCTGTCCGATGTTTGCGGCAGGTGTCCCGGTGTAACTGCGCTTGGCGGGATGACTTTGACAGACATAAACCAAATCTTCAATCACAGCACTTGCGGTTGGAAACATTCCGGCACCAGGACCCTGGAGTGTGATTCTTCCCACAATATCCGAGTGGACATTGACTGCATTTTCTACTCCCTCAACATGGTAGAAAGGGTGCTCCTGACCAACAAGGACAGGTTTAACCGATGCTTTTATTTGATTTCCTGCCTTCGTAAGACTGGCAACATGTTTAAATCTCAAGCCGAATTTTTCAGCTGCGTCGATTAATTCACTTGTTATCGAAGTAATCCCTTCACGCTCAACAGCCTGCCAATTAGGTTCTTCCCCAAAGCTAATTCTGCTGAGAATCATTGTTTTATAAAAAGCATCATAGCCTTCAACATCATTTGTTGGATCCGCCTCAGCATAACCATTTTGTTGTGCTTGAAGTAAGCTTTGAGCAAAAGACTGCTTTTTCACACGCATTTCCGTCAAGATGAAATTTGATGTTCCATTTAAGATGCCTTGAACTTGATCGACGCGATTAATTTTTAATAACTCCCTTAAGGTTTGAATGACCGGAATTCCCCCTGCAACTGTTGCTTCAAAGCCAATGGAAACATGATTCTCATCTGCGAGCTCGATCAGCTCTTTTCCATGGTGGGCAAACATTTCTTTATTCGCTGTAATGATATGGCAGCCGCGCTTGATTGCTTTTTTCAAAAATGTAAACGTTGGTTCTTTATCGACGATGGCTTCGACAACAATATCAAGCTGGGGAAGGTCTAGGATTTCTCCAAAATTAGTCGTAACCAGAACTTCTTCACTTATTTCTCTTTCCTTCTGCTTATTTTTGATGAGGACAGCTGCCACTTCTACCTTTTTTCCTAAAACAGCTGTTAACTCTTCGCCATGGGATTGTATCGTCTTATATACCCCTTCACCAACCGTACCAAAACCTAGAATTGCCACTTTAATTACAGACATGCTTATCCACCCCTTCAAATGAATTGAGAATTTGACCACCAGTTTTTTTGAAAAATAAAACCCTCTTCATAAGAAGAGGGTTAGTTTCCTCCTCTTATCTTCCAGGTTAAAAATAACCTGCAGGAATTAGCACCTTTTCAAGGATTACCTTGATGGTTGCCGGGCTTCATCGGGCCTAGTCCCTCCGCCGCTCTGGATAAGAGTTTTATATATTTTTTCATTAATTTCCAATATATAAAAAGTATATTAGCTAAATTTTCAGTCAATGTCAATAGATTTTTTCATTAAAGCGGCAATATTGCAATAGCTTCCTTTGCATTGATTTTTTCAATCATCTTTAGCCTTACCTGCTGGTTGTTAGGTGGAACGATGAATGATGATGAGCTGAAGTTGATCTTCGGTAAAAACGGAAAACTCGCTTCGATACAAGCCAATCAGATCATTTTGATCATTTTTCCCAATCCACATATAGATCCGTTCTGCGATCGCGCCAGGTTGTGACCGAGCCGCGCTCGCGCACTTCGTATAAGAGTTCTAAATCAAGATCCGCTGTGATGACCATGTCATTATTGATTTCCCCTTCAACTTGAATGCCTTTTGGTGGGAATGGGATATCATTAGGAGTAATGATTGCCGCCTGACCAAAATTACTGCGCATAAAGTCAACAGTTGGCAGTGAGCCAACTGTTCCAGTTAAGACAACATAGAGCTGATTTTCTATTGCCCGGGCATGGCTTGTGTAACGGACACGGTGGAAGCCATGACGGTCCTCTGTACATGAGGGACAGAAAATAACGTCAGCCCCCTTTGCCTTAGCCATGCGAACGATTTCCGGAAACTCAATATCGTAGCAGGTCAGTATGGCAATTTTCCCTTTGTTCGTTTCAAAAATCTGAAATGAATCGCCTGCTGCCATATTCCACTCATTCACCTCTGTTGGTGTAATGTGAAGCTTGGCCTGCTCACCCACTCGTCCATCTGGATAAAATAAATACGCTGTATTATAAAGCTTACCGTCCTTTTTGATGACATGTGTTCCCGCGATTATGTGCATGGTTGTTTGCTTTGCAAAATTGGAAAATAATTCGTGGTATTGCTCGGTAAAGCTCGGCAAGTCATCTATAGTTAGACTTTGACCTTGACCATTGTCAATGGATAGGAGCTGAGTAGTAAAAAGCTCAGGAAACAAAACAAACTCTGCCCCAAACTCTTCAGCTGTTTTAATGTAATGCGCGCATTCGGCGGCGAATTCTGCAAACGATTGAATCGTATGGAGATGGTACTGTACAGCAGATACTCTTAATTTCATTTGTCTACTCCTTTTGGTGAGCTATGAAAAAATTATCTACTAATTTGGTTTTAGTTACAAATGAAATATAAAAGCCCGTCAATTGACGAGCTGGTTTCTTATTGTTGCAGTTTTTTTTCCGCAAGCTTAATTTGACCTCGAACCTGTTCCGGTGATGTTCCACCAAAGCTGTTTCGAACAGCCACAACATGCTCAGGTGCCAATACCACGTAAATATCTTCTTCAAATAACCGATTAAACCCCTGATATTCAGCAAAGCTTAAATCCAGCAAAAACTTATTAGACTGGATTGCATATAAAACAATTTTCCCAATGACTTCATGGGCTTCACGGAAGGGTAATCCTTTTCTTACCAAGTAATCGGCGATATCTGTAGCATTAGAAAAATCATTGTTAATTGCTTTTCGCATTACATCTTTATTTACTGTCATCGTCTCAATCATCGGTGCTAACAGCTTTAAAGACCCCTCTAACGTTTCAACTGTATCAAACATTCCTTCTTTATCT
>NZ_DALZYO010000019.1:0-65585 GCF_031988165.1 Neobacillus sp. | reverse complement strand
ATGCGAGCGGTAATCCTTTTAATACGGTTAACAATCCAATTAAATTACCGTATGTGCGCCCCGTTTTCCCTCTTAGCAACTCAGGAACATCAGGGTTCTTTTTTTGTGGCATAATACTTGATCCTGTACAAAACGAATCATCCAACTCCACAAATTGAAATTCCTGGCTTGACCAAATCACCAATTCTTCAGATAATCGCGAAATATGGGTCATGATAATTGAACCAATCGACAAAAATTCAAGGATGAAATCGCGATCGCTGACAGCGTCCATACTGTTTGGATAGATGGTTTCAAACCCTAACAGCTCGGCAACACGTTCGCGGTTAATAGGAAAGGTGGTCCCTGCCAATGCTCCGGAACCAAGTGGTAGCCAGTTCACCCGTTTCAGTGAATCGATCAATCTCTCTTTATCCCGTTCAAACATCCAAAAGTAAGCCATTAAATGATGGGCAAAGGAAACCGGCTGTGCTCGTTGCAGGTGGGTATAGCCGGGAATCAACGTTTCAATATTCTCCTGGGCCTGATTGATGATTGCCTGCTGTACATCTTCCATTAATTTTATCAGTTCAGTCGTTTTTGTTCGTAAATAAAGATGCATATCCGTTGCCACTTGGTCATTCCGGCTGCGGCCCGTGTGAAGCTTGCCACCAACAGGACCAATTTTTTCAATTAACAGCTTCTCGATATTCATATGAATATCTTCATCTTCAACGAGAAATTCAACCTCATCACGATCAACCATCTCTTTAATCTCGAGTAGTCCACGCTTAATTTTCTCAGCATCCTCCACCGGAATAATGGCGCACTCCCCTAGCATTTGCACATGGGCAAGGCTTCCATCGATATCTTCATTGGCTAGCTTTTGATCAAAAGAAATCGAAGCTGTGAATTCTTCAACGAGCTTGTTCGTTTCTTTTGTAAAGCGTCCGCCCCATAGCTTTGACATTTCATGCTCCTCCTTAAAAATAAAGAAGATAACCCTCGAAATAGGATTCGAGGGCAATCCGAATTATTTTAATACCGTTTCTGTTTTATTAACCTCTGAATAAACCTTTGTCGGTAAACCCCAAAGTTTAATAAAACCAACCGCTGCATTATGATCAAAAGCATCTCCTTTTGCATAGGTTGCTAATTCCTCATTGTAAAGGCTGTGAGGGGACTTACGGCCAACAACCGTATGATTCCCTTTATGAAGTTTGACTCGGATTGTTCCAGAAACAACCTTCTGCGTTTCGTCAATAAAGGCATCAAGGGCTGTTTTTAACGGAGAATACCAAAGACCTTCATAAATAATTTTTGCCATTTGCTGATCAACCTGTGTTTTGAACTGGGTAACCTCACGAGGTAAAGTCAAAAATTCTAATTCCTTATGAGCGTTGATTAAAATGAGTGCTGCAGGGTTCTCGTACACTTCACGTGATTTAATTCCTACTAATCTATTTTCAATGTGGTCAATACGGCCAACACCGTGCTTGCCGCCAAGATCATTTAACGTTTCAATTAGCTGAACAAGGGGAAGCTGTTCGCCATTAAGCGCGGCAGGAATCCCCTGCTCGAAATCAATTTCCACATATTCTGCTACATCTGGTGTTAATTCAACCGGGTTGGTCCAATCAAATGCCGCTTCCGGCGCCTCTGCCCATGGATTTTCAAGAACACCAGCTTCGCAGGCACGGCCCCAAATGTTGGCATCAATCGAAAATGGATTATCTAAATCAACGGGAATCGGAATCCCGTTTTCCTGGGCATACAAAATTTCTTCGTCACGGGTCATGCCCCATTCACGAACTGGAGCGATTACTTTTAAGTTTGGATTTAACGCCTGAACCGAAACTTCAAAGCGCACTTGGTCATTTCCTTTACCTGTACAGCCATGAGCTACAGCAGCAGCACCCTCTTTTTCAGCGACTTCGACCAATAATTTTGAAATTAGCGGTCTGGAAAGGGCAGAAGATAATGGGTACTTTCCTTCATATAAACAATTAGCCTTCAAAGCTGGAAGAATATACTCCTTGGCTAATAATTCTTTCCCATCAATCATAATTGCTTTGATGGCGCCGACATTCAATGCCTTGTTTTTAATGGCTTCTAAGTCCTTACCTTCACCAACATCAAGGCCTAAGGCAATTACATCATAACCATATTTTTCCTGAATCCATTTAACAGATACGGATGTATCTAAGCCACCTGAATAGGCTAAAACAATTTTCTCTTTAGTCATCTGTATTCTCCTTATGTTCATCTGCATTATTATTCAACCGATAGAATTATTATACAACAAAAATCAAAAAAATAAATACTATTATGCTAGTAATAATTTTAAAATTGCTTTTTGGGCATGGAGGCGATTCTCTGCTTCATCAAATACGGCCGAATTCGGTCCATCAATAATTTCCGCAGATACCTCTTCGCCGCGATGAGCCGGTAGGCAATGTAAAAAGAGAAAATCTTTTTTGGCAAGCTTACATAATTCCTCATTTACTTGATAGGATGCAAACGCCTTGAGCCTCTTTTCGGTTTCTTCCTCCTGGCCCATGCTGGTCCAAACATCTGTAACAATGACATCCGCGTCTTTAACAGCTTCCTGTGGATCGGTTGTCACCTTTACTATACTTCCCGTATGTTTTCCCACTTCCATTGCCTTCTCTGTTATTTTTGCATCGGGCAAATAATCGAGCGGGCTGGCAATGCTAATATGCATTCCTGTTTTCACAGCGCCTTCCATTAATGAATGCGCCATATTGTTATTTCCGTCTCCTAAATAGCACATCTTTAAGCCTGACAATTTCCCTTTATGTTCAAGGATGGTCAGCAGGTCTGCCATTACTTGAGTTGGATGGTGTAAGTCAGTTAATCCATTAATAACCGGAACAGTTGCATGCTCTGCCAACTCCTCAACCGATTTGTGTGAAAAAGTCCGAATCATGATGCCATCCACATAACGAGATAATACTTTGGCGGTATCAGAAATACTTTCCCCCCTACCAAGCTGCAGGTCTTTCGAGCTTAGAAAAATCGCATGACCCCCAAGCTGGAGCATTCCAACCTCAAACGATACTCTTGTACGGGTTGAAGATTTTTCAAAAATCATTCCTAAAACCTTCCCGCTTAAGAACGGATGCGGTTTCCCCATCTTTTGCTTTGCCTTCAATTCCTGCGCCACATCAAGCAGATAAAGAATTTCCTCTGTGCTAAAATCGGCAAGCTGTAAAAAATCTTTTCCCTTTAATATTACGCTTTCAGTATCACTTATATCCTTCAATTTATATGCTTCTAACATGAACAACACCTTCCATTTCCAAATTGTAATATTCGCGTACCGACCGTGCTTCATAATCAGAAATAGGACTATTTCTCAAACCAATGATGGCATTAACCGTATCTAAATGGGTAAGCACCGGGACCTTATAACGAATCGCTTGTTCACGAATGTAAAAACCAAATTTCAGTTTGTTCCTTCCTTGGTTCGGAATATTTATCACAGCCTTCATGGCGTGATTCCGAAATAGATCATTAACATCCTGTTCGTCCTTCACTACTTTTTCAACAGGAATGCCTTTATTCTTTAAAAAATCAGCCGTACCTTCCGTCGCAGCCAGCTTGAATCGATTCTTGATAAGGCTCTTGATGATTGGAAGACTTTCTTGCTTTTCACGATCTGCAACGGAACAAAAGATATACGTTTTTTCCGTATGCTCACTCATCGATGGAATCGCCTTATCAAAGGCTTCTTGGTAAGTTAACCCGATTCCAAGCGCTTCACCTGTTGATTTCATTTCCGGTCCAAGGACATGGTCGACTCCCTTAAGCTTACTTGATGAAAAAATCGGTGCTTTTATGGAAAAATAATTTGGTTCTGCCAGTAATCCTTTTATCGGGCTCAAATCCGTTAAGGAATCGCCTAACTGTACACATACCGCCCATTCAATCATCGGAACACCCGTGACTTTACTAATGATTGGCACCGTTCTCGATGAACGAGGGTTTACCTCCAGAACGTAAACCTGGTTCTCATATATAACAAATTGAATATTCATCATGCCAATAATGGGTGCTGTTTTAGCAATTTCGCTTGCATATCCAAGTAATGTTTCCTTGATTTTATCTGATATGGAAATGGGCGGAAAGACCGAAATACTGTCACCGGAGTGTACGCCTGCTTTTTCAATATGTTCAAAGATTCCTGGGACAACAATAGTGCTCCCGTCACTTATCACATCAATCTCGCATTCTAGTCCAGGTAAATATTTATCTACTAATAACGGCCACATTTTAGCATTTGAGTTCTTTTCAAGCTGTATGAGATAACTTTGTAGATCCCTTTCTGAAAAAATCGTAAACATCGATTGACCACCAATGACGTAAGAAGGTCTCACAAGAACCGGGTAGCCTAATTCAGCTGCAGCTGTGGCTAATTCATCCACATGGGATACAGTTTTCCCTTCAATATGGGGAATGTCTAAAACTTCTAGAAGCTGATAAAATTCTTTGCGATCCTCCAGACGGTCGACATTGTCCACGGAAGTGCCAAAAATCTTAACTCCTTCATTCTCTAATTCATGAGCTAAATTGATGGCTGTTTGCCCGCCAAATTGAATTAATACCCCTTCAACCTGCTCTTTTTCAATCACATGAAGGACATCCTCGGCAGATAACGGTTCAAAATAGAGGCGATCCGCAATTGAATAATCAGTACTTACTGTCTCAGGGTTGTTATTCATCACCACGGCCTCATAGCCCTTTTTCTTAATTGCTTTTGCGGCATGGACTGAGCAGTAATCGAATTCAATCCCTTGGCCGATTCGAATCGGTCCTGAACCAATGACAAGAATTTTTTTCTTATTGGTAATTTCTACTTCGTCAACCCCATGCCAAGTAGAATAATAGTAAGGTGTCACGGCATCAAATTCTGCCGAGCAGGTGTCAACCATTTTATAGCCTGGTTTCCAATTGAGTTCTTTCCACTTAGTTCTTACAAGTTTTTCTGGGATATTGTAAATTTGTGATAATAACTTATCGGCAATATTTTTTCGTTTTGCTTCTTTCAACAATGGTAAAGGAACATCCTCCCAGCTATAGGACGATAATTCCATTTCTAATGCAACGATTGAATTAATTTTGTATAAAAACCATGGATCAATTTCAGTCAGCTGTTGAAGTTTCTCAAGAGGAATCCCTCTTCTAAATGCTTCAGCAATAACGAATAGCCGTCTGTCATTTGCTGTATCCAGAAGTTCAACCAAGGATGTCTCATTTAATGATTTATTTACCTCAAGGCATAGACCGTAAACATTCATTTCCATCGACCGAATCGCCTTGTTTAGAGCACCTTCAAATGTTCGGTCAATCGACATGACTTCACCAGTTGCTTTCATTTGTGTTCCCAAAGTTCGGTCTGCCTCAGGGAACTTGTCAAAAGGAAAGCGCGGTAGTTTAACCACTATATAATCAATCGCCGGTTCAAACGAAGCAAAGGTATTACCTGTTATAGGATTCACAATCTCATCTAAGTGGTAGCCAATTGCACACTTTGCTGCCATTCTTGCGATGGGATAACCAGTTGCTTTTGAAGCAAGTGCCGACGAACGGCTTACTCGCGGGTTTACTTCAATGATGTAATACTGGTTTGATTCCGGATGCAGGGCGAACTGAATGTTGCAGCCGCCAATAATCTCTAATTCTTTGATAACCTTTATCGAAACGTCACGGAGCATTTGATATTGGACATCCGTCAAGGTTTGCGACGGAGCAACGACAATGGAATCGCCGGTATGCACACCAACTGGGTCCATGTTTTCCATGTTGCAAACAATAATGCACGTATCATTTGCATCCCTCATGACCTCATATTCAATTTCCTTCCAGCCTTTTATGCTTTTTTCGACTAATACTTGATGGATGGGACTCGCTGCTAAGCCTTTTTTCAGGACGGTTTCTAGTTCTTCAGCGTCATGCGCGAATCCGCCGCCGTCCCCTCCCAGCGTATAGGCAGGACGAATGATAACCGGAAAACCGATTTCCTTTACAAAGGCTGCCCCGTCTTCAAAGCTATGAATAGTCGCTGATTCTGGTATCGGTTCACCGATTTTAAGCATCAAATTGCGGAACTTCTCCCGGTCTTCTCCGTTTTTGATAGATTCGACGGAGGTTCCTAACAATTCTACATTGTATTTTTCTAAAATATTCTGTTCATAAAGCTGAACCGTTAAATTCAAGCCCGTTTGCCCACCCAGCGTACCAATTACACCATCAGGCTTTTCTTTCTGAATAATTTTTTCAATTGTTGCAACGGTTAGCGGTTCGATATAAACCTTATCGGCAATGGCTTCATCTGTCATAATGGTTGCAGGGTTATTATTGATTAAAATAACTTCGATTCCCTCTTCTTTAAGAGCGATACACGCCTGTGTTCCTGCATAATCAAATTCCGCAGCTTGCCCAATCACAATCGGACCTGAGCCAATCACTAGTACTTTGGTTAATTTTTCATTTAACGGCATACACTGTCTCTCCCAATGAAGCTATCTGACTTACGAAATCTGTTAAAATATACTCTGTATCGTTCGGTCCTGGATGGGCTTCCGGATGAAATTGCACGGTTTGGATCGGATAGATTTGATGCTTTAATCCCTCAATCGATTTATCATTGACATTACGGTAGGTTACAGCGAATACATTGGTGTCAATGCTCTCGTCAACGACGACATATCCATGATTTTGTGCAGTTATTTTCACTTTACCGGTTATTATTTCTTTAACTGGATGATTACCGCCGCGATGCCCGTATGAGAGCTTTTCAGTTTTTGCCCCATAGGCTAGTGCGATTAACTGATGCCCAAGGCAGATTCCAAGCGTTGGGTAGTGCTGAGAAATTTTTTTGATATCCGGGAACCACTTCTTCAACTCCATCGGGTCACCAGGTCCATTACTAAGAAGAACACCATCCGGGTTTAAGGCTTTTATTTTTTCAAAAGAAGTATTATAAGGCACAAGGGTGACCGAACAGTTTTCTTCTAAAAGAGCATTGAGAATCGACTTTTTATAGCCAAAATCAATTAACACGACATGCGGTCCTCTGTTGTTGAAAAATTGTGTCTTCTTGGTTGATACTTTTTCTACCCAAAAGGACGGTATTTCTGTTGTGGAATAGTTTAAGCTCTTTGTATTGCTTAAGTATCCTTTGACTGTCCCTCTGCTGCGAATGGTTTTTACTAGGCGTCTTGTATCCACGCCCGCGATCCCAGGAACACTAGCTTGCTTTAGTTTTTCTGAAAACTTGGAGATGGATTGATAATGGCTCGGTGTTTCACATAGGTCACCAATTACTACTCCAGCTAATGCTGGTGTAATACTTTCATCATCCAGAGCATTGATTCCGTAGCTTCCGATAATCGGATAGCAAAAAGTTATGATTTGTCCGGCGTAGGAAGGGTCGGTAATGATTTCTTGGTAACCGGTCATACTTGTATTAAAAACGACTTCACCGAGTGAATCTTTTTCCGCACCAATTAATACACCATCGAATACTTCTCCCGATTCCAAAGTAAGATAACCATGTTTCAACATTCTCACTCGCCTTTCTCTATACTTTGGAATGTCTTATCCAATTTATCTTTAAATTCGTTAATTTCTTCATTAGTCACTGTAAGCGGCGGTAATATCCGAACGACTTTCGGACCCGCTGTTAAAATAAGTAGTTTGTTTTTTAGTGCCTTTTTGACTATTTTAAGTGCATCAGTTTCGACAACCACTCCTTTAAGCAGCCCTTTACCGCGAATTTCTTTAATAAATGGGTACTTTTCCTTCAGGCTTTGGAGCTGAAGGTCGAGGTAAGCTGACGCTTCTTTCACATGATCGACTAAGTTGCTTTCGAGTATATAAGTAATGGTTGCCTGCCCGGCTGCTGTAGCTAATGGGTTTCCGCCAAACGTGCTGCCGTGGGTGCCTGGTTCAAACCCCTTTGCTGCTTCTTCTTTAGCAATCATCGCACCTATTGGAAAACCGGAGCCGAGACCTTTAGCAATACTGATTACATCCGGTTCGATTGCATATTGTTCATAGGCAAAGAGCGTGCCTGTTCTGCCAATACCTGTTTGGATTTCATCAACCATCAGCAGGATTTCATTGTCCTTGCAAATTTGGGCTAGCTTTTCCACCCATTTTGGGTTCGCTGGAATGACTCCGCCTTCGCCCTGAACAAGCTCTAGGAGGACCGCTGCAGGCTTGATTGTTTTAAGTTCATCGAGTCCATCGATGTCGTTAAATGGTAGGTATCTGAATCCAGGCATAAGTGGATAAAAGCCTTGCTGAATTTTTTCCTGCCCGGTTGCAGATAAGGTCGCTAATGTTCTTCCATGAAACGATTGTTGAAAGGTGACTACTTCGGATGAGCCGTTACCCTTTACATGATTTGCATATCTTCTCGCAAGCTTGATAGCTGCTTCGTTAGCTTCTGCCCCGCTGTTACAAAAAAACACTTGGTCGCCACAGCTATTTTCAACAAGTAAGGCAGCCAGCTCCTGTTGATTGGGAATGTCGTAAAGGTTTGAGCAGTGCCACAGGTTCTGAAGCTGCTCTTCTAGTTTTTCTTTTACAGCTTCCGGTACATGCCCTAAATTACAGGTGGCAATACCAGATGTAAAATCTAGAAATTGGTTCCCTTGATCATCCCAAATGTAACTTCCTTTTCCCTTCACCAGCGTGATCGGAAAGCGGCTATAAGTTGCCATAACAGGCGACATCTGAAAAACGGAAGTATTGTTCACCATCACGCTATCTCCTCTTCTAAGACAATTTTTGTACCGATTTTTTTGCCGTTTGTATAATCTATCAAGCTATTCTTCTCAAATCCGTTAATAATCGCAACTTCAGGAATATTGTGAACGAGGCCATCAATTGCTGCCTTAACTTTTGGTATCATTCCACCAAAGATTGTTTGATTATGAATCATCTCTTCAATAATGGCCTTAGATACTTGATCGATTTTCGTTTTCGTACCGTCTTTTTCTACTAAGATTCCGGGAATATCACTAACAAAACATAAATTTGCTTCCAACGCCTTAGCAATAGCAGAGGCAGCAATATCACCGTTTATATTGTACCGTTGCCCACTTGCATCAACCCCAATTGGGGATATGACAGGAATATAACCTTGATTGATGATTCCCACAATAACACTTTGATTCACATCAACAACTTCTCCGACAAAACCTAATATTTTTGAGTCACTGCTCGGTTTTGCTTTTAGTAAAGTACCATCAACACCGCTAACCCCAATGGCTTTACCTTCTACTTCAACAATGTTTCTGACAACCTGTTTATTAACCATTCCGCTTAAGACCATTTCGACTATATCTAAAACTTCATGATTTGTTACTCTAAGACCATTCACAAATGTGGTTTCAACATTTAAGCTATTTAATAATTGATTAATTAATGGTCCGCCTCCATGTACGATTACCGGCATCCATTCACCAGCCTTATACATTTTCACGATATCTTCATAAAAGGATTTTGGCAGATTTTCTAACACACTTCCGCCGCACTTAATGACAAGAAATTTCATCCTTTTGCCCCCCTTAAGTGCGGTAAGATGCATTGATTTTGACATAATCATAGGTTAAATCGCAGCCCCAGGCGGTTGCATGGTAATCCCCTTGGTTTAATTCAACTAGTATTTTGATATTTTCTTGTTGTAGGTACTCTTTGACTTGTCCCTCGACAATCGGACAAGGCAATCCTTTTTCGAATACCTTATATTGGCCTAATGAAACGTCGAGCAAGCTAGGCTCAATTGGAACTCCACTGTACCCTGCCGCTGTAACGATTCTGCCCCAGTTTGGATCTGTTCCGTAAATGGCTGTTTTTACAAGATTAGAAGAAATGATTGATTTCCCCACTGCTCTAGCTTCATTCTGACTATATGCTCCGTTAACCTGAACTTCGATTAGCTTTGTAGCCCCTTCACCGTCTCTTGCAATTTTTTTGGCAAGCGACTCACAAACTATTTTTAAACCGTCTACAAACAACCCCCAGTCCGGATGTTCTTTTGTCAGTTGATTATTCGCCACTAAGCCATTAGCCATAACTAAAACCATATCGTTAGTACTTGTGTCCCCATCGACGGTAATCATATTAAATGTTTGGTTGGTAACGTCTTTGAGTGCATAAAGCAGGTCATCGTGAGCAACATTGGCATCTGTTGTAACAAAGCCAAGCATGGTAGCCATGTTGGGATGAATCATTCCGGATCCCTTTGCTGTTCCACCGATACTTACTGTTTTTCCGTCTATTTTTACTTGCACGGCAATTTGCTTCATGCAAGTATCTGTTGTTAAGATCGAATTTTTGAAGTTTTCCTCATTTTCATATTCATTCATGAGGATTTGTTTAATCCCTGTTTTGATTTTTCCCATGGGAAGCAACTCTCCAATAACTCCTGTTGAGGTAACTCCGACCAAATGACTTTGGATTCCAAGTTCACTGGCAAATTCCTTTTGCATTTCAAATGCATCGTTTAATCCTTGCTCCCCTGTGCAAGCATTAGCGTTTCCAGAATTCACGAGGATTGCCTGAATCTTATTTTCTTTGGCGATGCTTTCTTGGGTAACTAAAAGTGGGGCAGCTTGAAAGATATTTGTTGTATACACTCCAGCAGCTATGGCTGGAACATCAGATACAATATACCCCAGGTCTAATTTTTTTCTTTTAATTCCGCAATGCATACCACCTGCTTTAAACCCTAGTGGTAAGGTGACACTTCCTTCTTCAAGAATAACGACTTCTTTACTTGATATTGCTTGCGTCAATTTTGTTTTCCCCCTTTAAAATCCTTTTGTCCGTATTCATCCCATTCGTAACCTATCAATTTAGCCATCTTTTTAAGGATATAATGGAATGTCGATAAGCCCTGTCCGTTCATCCCAGCCATTTTGAAGATTTACGTTTTGAATGGCCTGCCCTGCAGCACCTTTAACCAAATTGTCGATGACGGAAATGATTGTCAAGCGGTTTGTTCTTTGGTCTACATGCAAGCCGATATCACAGTAGTTGCTTCCGAGTACCTCTTTTGTAGATGGAACATTTCCTTCAGGTCTGATTCGTATAAATGGGTTAATTTTATAAAATTCACTGTATATTTGATGAACTTCATTTGTCGTAACAGTTTCTTTTAGCTTCACATATATCGAACACATAATTCCTCTATTCATCGGTACCAAGTGTGTAGTGAAAGAAATCTTGATTGGTGCGCCGCTTTCATCAGATAAAATCTGCTCAATTTCTGGAATATGCTGATGTGCACCGAGTTTATAGGCTTTTAGATTTTCATTGATTTCAGCAAAATGATTCGTTAATGAAAGTCCTCTCCCTGAGCCAGACACCCCCGATTTTGCATCAATAACAATTGACTCATATTCTGCTAAATTTGTTTTTAAGATTGGTAAAAGTCCAAGAATAGATGCCGTTGAATAGCATCCTGGATTGGCAATTAAGCTAGATGTTTTTATTTTTTCAGGATAAATTTCACTCAATCCATAGGTTGCTTGTTTTAAATATTTCTCATCTGCAGGTGAATGTTTATACCATGATTCATATTCATCTGCTGACCTTAATCGAAAATCCCCGGATAAATCAATACACTTAATACCCCTATCCAATAGTGGAGGAACAAGACGGCTGCTTACTCCTGAGGGTGTGGCCAAGAATACAATTTCATTTTCCTCAGCTAGTCGATCGGCATTGAATGTTTCAAGCGGTTGATCAACAATGTTTGATAGATGCGGATAAATCTCACTAAAACCAGCTCCAGCTTGGGAGTTAGAGACAACAGCGCCCACTTCTAAATTGGGGTGCTTATTGATAAACCTTATTAACTCAATTGAACCATATCCTGTTCCACCAATAATCGCAGCTTTCATTTTTTCAACTCCCATGTTGCTTTCATAATGAATTATTATACATTCATATATATAATTATTCAATTGAAAAATAACCTAATTTTCCGATTTTATATAAAATAATCACTAAAATGATTGAAAACGCTTACAAAACACATTGCGATATTATGCAATATTTATGTATAAAAAAGATGCAGAAAACCCCTCTATGGTTTTCTGCATCGTTACTCCTAACCTATCAAAAATTCTTCAAATAATAAATCGCTAACTGCGTTCGATCGCGCAGCCTTTAATTTTTCAAGCAGTCCTGTTGTATAGTTCCTAATTGTTCCTTCACTTAAATATATCCGTACTGCGATTGGGAGGCTCCCGGACCTCCCCACGGAAAGCGAGTGCCCGGAGCGGAAATCAACAGGCCAGTTAGCAGGGCCAATCCATTATTAAAAAATTGCCGAGAAATATACCCTTTCTCGACAATCTGAAGCACTCAGACGAGTGCTTTTTTGTTTATAAATTTGATTGTAAAAGGTTTAAAACCCTTCGTAATTCCGTTACATCTATTTGACCAGGTGCTGATGATTTCTTTGCCGAGCCAAAAGTCAGTGCTGAACCAAAGATTTCACCTGCTATCCGGCTGACTACCCCTTTACCACTCATGGACATGGTAATAATCGGCCGATCGGCATACTGTTCAGACATCGTATTTGTTGCCTCCAGTAATGTCAATACATCTGCAGAACAATTTGGCATTACCGCTATTTTTGGTATGTCTCCGCCCATTTTCTGCGCTTTGCGCAGCCGAGAAACAATTTCTTCTTTTGCTGGTGTTTTGTCAAAGTCATGATTGGAGATGATGACAAACACGTTGTTTACATGAGCTGTTTCAATTAATGTTTTGATATGATTTTCATCATTAAATAATTCAACATCAATGATATCTACCAAACCAGTTTCCACAATAGCTTTGTTTAATTCGACATAGAAAACTGGGCTGATTTCCTTTTCGCCACCTTCTTTGGCACTGCGGAAGGTAAAGATAAGGGGTGTTTCAGATAAGATCGCCCGGATTCTGATAAGAGCGTCTTTAACTTTGGAAATATCAATCACATGTTCGAAAAAGTCAACACGCCACTCAACAATATCTACGTCTAGTGTTTTTAAATATGCAGCTTCTTCCTTTAATTGCTCAAGCGTTTCCCCCACCATCGGCACACAGATTTTCGGAGAACCTTCACCGATCGTAATTCCTCTAACGGATACTGTTTTTTTCATAACTGCACCTTCTCTATTACATTAAAGTAGCTAATTCGTTTACAATTTGATTCGCAATCTCTTCTGCATTTTTGTTATCAGTAACAATCTTCAAATGATGATTAGAATAAAACTCCTGCCTTTTATCAAAAAGCTCTTTCATTTCTTCGATTGACTTTCCTTGCAGGACAGGGCGGCTATCTATAATTCGACTAACCCGCTTCTGCCAATTTTCAAAGGATAAATCTAACAAAATAACCATACTGCTAGATAAACATACCTTTCTGATTTCTTCTTGTAAAAAGGCTCCTCCGCCCAAAGATAAAACTCTACGATGTTGTTCACATAAACTGGTGATAACAGTCTTTTCCTTTTCCCTAAAAGAAACTTCACCTATCTTATTAAAAATTTCTGAAACCTTCATTTCATATTCCTTTTCAATTTCTTCATCAATATCAACAAAATCCCATTGCAGTTTTTGAGCAACAAGCTTTCCAATCGTACTTTTACCCACACCCATAAAACCTATAAAAATAATATTCTTTTCTTTTAAAGTGCCTTCTAAGCTATTCACAATGATTAAATCCCCCTAAAGGATAAAAAATTCCAGAAAACCGGAGCATTTTAAGTTGAAATAATTATAATCCACATAATCTATTAATCCAACCCAAGCAACATAACTTCCCTATTTTTTTTCGAAAGCAATTAATAGGGCAGTAAAGAAGAGACTCAAGTTGAGTCTCTTCTTTATTGTTTCATCTTCGGATCTAGCACATCCCTTAGGCCATCTCCCATTAAGTTAAATCCCAGCACTGTCAGCATAATCGCCATCCCTGGAAAAAACAGTGTCCACGGGGCCTGTGTGATGTAATTTCTTGAATCAGCAAGCATTTTCCCCCACTCTGGCATTGGAGGCTGGGCACCTAATCCCAGGAAACCTAAGGCAGCTGCCTCGATGATGGCTGTTGCAATCGCCAACGTTGCCTGAACAATTACCGGCGACACGCTGTTAGGTAAAATATGCCTAAGGAGGATTCGGGCATCCTTCATTCCAACAGCACGGGCTGCCATGATATATTCCTCTTGTTTAACACTTAAAACTTTCGATCTTATCAGCCGGCCGAAATTAGGTATATTAATAACAGCAATCGCAATTAATGCATTTTGCAATGATGGACCTAAAACGGAAACAACGGCAATCGCCAACAGGATACTTGGAAACGCAAGCATGATATCAAAGAAACGTGAAATGATTGTATCTACCCAACGGCCATAGTATCCAGCCACAATTCCAAGGAAGGTTCCAATGACAACTGACCCTAGTACTGAGAAAAATCCAACCCATAAAGAAATTCTTGCTCCATATAAAACGCGCGAAAAAATATCTCTGCCAAAATCATCTGTACCGAACCAATGCTTACTAGATGGTGCCTGCATCCGATCGACCAATACCACGTCTTTATAGCTATATGGGGCTACCCAGGGGGCGATGATGGCGATAATGATAAAAAAGATAACGATTCCTAAGCCAATGACGGCTAATTTATTTGTATAAAATGATTGCCAGTTCTCCTTCCACGGAGATATCAGCTTTTCTTCGGCAGGTATCATCGAGATGTCTGCCGTATTTTGTGCAAGTTCAGCCACTCCTGATTCCTCCTTTATTTTGTATATTTAATTCTCGGATCAACAAAGACATATAATAAATCAACAACTAAATTAATGAATACAAAGATGGCTGCAATGATCAAGATACCTGACTGAATAACTGGGTAATCGCGATAACCGATAGCGTCATATAAATATCTGCCAATTCCCGGCCAGCCAAAGATAGTTTCTGTTAAGATAGCTCCTCCCAATAGCAGTCCTGTCTGTAATCCGATAACGGTAAGAACTGGGATAATCGCATTTTTTAGGGAGTGCTTGTACACCACCCAAAACATTCTAAGTCCCTTTGCTCTAGCTGTACGAATGTAATCTGACTTCATAACTTCTAGCATTGTCGCACGGGTCATTCTTGCGATAATCGCCATCGGAATGGTGGCAAGCGCAAAGCTTGGAAGGATTAAATGCTTTAAAACGGTACCAAATTGATCAAATCTTCCTTGAATCAGTGTATCAAGTAAATAAATATTCGTAATCGCTGAAATCGGATCTCTGACATTCTCTCTTCCAGTAGTTGGCAGCCAGCCTAATTCTATTGAAAACCCCCATTGCTCCATCAGACCAAGCCAAAAGATGGGCATCGAGACCCCAATAAGCGCAAGTACCATTGCCACATAATCAAACCATGATTTAGAAAACCAGGCACTAATAATGCCTGCATTGACTCCAACAGTAATCGCAATGACCATAGCCACTATTGTCAATTCTGCGGTTGCTGCCAAATAGGGCCAAATTTCCTCGTTAATGGGACCTCTAGTTTGTAGAGAAATCCCTAAATCCCCTTGAAGTAATGATTTAATATAATCAAAATATTGTATGTACCACGGCCTGTCCAAACCCAATTCCTTTGTTAAATTCGCAATCGATTCGGCAGTGGCTCTTTGTCCAAGGATTACTTGTGCAGGATTTCCTGGGATTGCATGGATAATAGCAAAAACAACGAGCGTCATTCCTATTAATACTGGAATTAAAGAAAACACACGGCGGACCGTATAAGTTAACAAGTTATTCACCTCACCGAATAGCCGAAGCGCCTGGTTCAGCCCCAACAATCATAAGACGAGCACTTACAGACGGCGTTCTTTGCCTTCCAAAGTGATTAGCTTAGATCAAAGAGAAGCTTGGCGCTATAGCTAGACAATTTTATTCAGGAGTATTCTTTGATTAATCAAAAGGGGAGGCAATGCTCCCTCCCCTTTTTCAAGTTATTATTTAAATTCGACATTGCTTAAACACTCGGAACCGGTAGGATGCGGCAAGTAGTTTTGAAGATCCTTCGCTGCCGCTAACAACGGTGTAGAGTGAACAAGTGGTACCCATGGAGCATCTTCATGAATAATTTCCTGGGCTTTCTTGTAAAGTTCATTACGCTTTGATTGCTCCGTTTCTGTCTGTGCCTCAATCAAGATCTTATGGAGCTCATCATTGCTGTAATAAGCATAGTTATTACTTCCAATACTGTCCTTGTCTAATAGTGTATAAAGGAAGTTATCAGGGTCTCCATTGTCTCCTGTCCAGCCAAGCATGAAGGCGTCAAACTCACCTTTTCTTGCTTTTTCTAAATAAGTGGCCCAGTCAACAGATTGGATTTTTGCTTTAATCCCAATTTTACCCAAGCTATCCTGAATAACCTCTGCCACTTTTTGCGCTTCCGGCATGTATGGACGTGCTACTGGCATTGCCCATAGGTCCATTTCAAAGCCCTTCTCAAGTCCTGCTTCTTTTAATAATGCTTTCGCTTTTTCTAAATCAAACGGATACTCTTGAATGGCATCATTATAGCCTTCAATCGAAGGAGGCATAGGGTTCTTGGCTGCTAGTGCCTTACCGCCATAAAACGCGTTAATAATCGCTTTCTTATCGATTGCGTAGTTAATCGCTTGACGAACAAGCTTATTATCTAATGGCTTATGAGTGTTTGTTAAACCAATATAACCAACGTTCATAGATGGACGTTCAATGATTTGCAATTTGTCGTTAGCTAAAACGGTTGCTTCATCCGAGTTATTAAGTCCATCCATTACATCAATCTCTCCATTTGCAAGGGCATTAAGACGGGCTGTATTTTCAGGAATAACACGGAAAATAATTTTGTTTAACTTTGGTAAGCCTTTTTGCCAGTAGTCTGGATTTTTTTCGATAGCAATTCGATCTTTTTGTTTCCATTCAACGAATTTGAATGGCCCTGTTCCAACTGGGTGGCTTCTAAAATCATCACCCCATTTTTTAACTGCCGTCGGACTGGCCATTCCAAATGGAGACATCGCTATGTTTTTAAGGAATGGTGCTTGAGGTCTTTTTAATATAAACTGCACTGTATTTGGATCCACAGCCTTAACCTCTTTAATGACGTGGCCTTCATCTTTCTTATAACCGCCAAACATCGTATAATAAGGGAATTTTTCTTCATTCCCGTTCATCCAGCGGTCGAAGTTGAAGACAACGGCATCTGCGTTGAAATCAGTTCCGTCATGGAATTTTACACCTTTACGAAGATGAAATGTGTACGTCAAACCATCATCTGAGGTTTCCCACTTTTCAGCAAGTCCTGGCTTTATTGATGTATCCTTATCTCCATAAACTAACAAGTTTTCAAAAATGTTTATTGTTACTTTGAAAGCTTCTCCTTCAGTTGTTGTGATCGGATCGAGGGATGTGGAATCCCCGCCGCGGCCATAGACAAGTGTATCCTTTTTAGAACCATTGCTAGTGCCAGGATCTTTTTTGCCATCAGTTTCATTATTCGTCTTACTGTTACAGCCAGCTAAAAACATGCTGATGGCTAGTATAGAAATCAACAGCACTAGTATAGACCTTTTTTTCATTGGCTTTTCTTACCCCCTGTTTTTATTTTTTTTATCATCAATGCCGCTACCTCACTCGTTATATAAGTGACATGCAGCAAAATGACCGTTAAGATTGTGTTCCTTTGGTCTAGTTGTTTGGCATATTTCCATAACATGTGAGCATCTCGTATGAAATGCACAACCTGTTGGTGGATTGGCTGGGCTTGGCAGCTCACCTTTAATTAATATCGTTTCTCTCTTAACATCCGGATCTGGTACCGGTACAGCAGAAAGGAGTGCTTGGGTGTACGGATGCTTGGGATTTTCATAAAGCTCTTCGCTTTCTGCTAATTCTATTAATCTGCCTAAATACATCACACCCACACGATCGCTGATATGGCGGACGACACCTAAATCATGAGCGATAAATATGTACGTAAGCTGGAATTCCCTTTGAATATCCTTCATTAAGTTGAGAACCTGTGCTTGAATCGAAACATCGAGTGCCGATACCGGTTCATCCGCAATAATCAGTTTTGGTTTCGTCATTAATGCTTTGGCAATCCCAATCCGCTGGCGCTGCCCGCCACTGAATTGGTGCGGATACCGCTTCGCATGGTAGCTGCACAGGCCCACCACCTCAAGCATTTCTTTTACCTGCTTCCGGCGTTCTTCCGGAGTTCCGATTCCATGAACAATCAGTGGCTCCTCTAATATTTGTTCAACGGAATGCCTTGGGTTTAATGATGCATATGGGTCCTGGAACACCATTTGAATGTCGCGGCGTGTTTTTCTTAATTCTGACTTTGACAAACTGGTAATCTCTTTATCTTCAAAAATAATGGTTCCATCACTTGCTTCAATTAACCTTATTAGCAGTCTTCCCGTCGTTGATTTACCACAACCGCTTTCACCGACGATTCCTAAGGTTTCCCCTTTTTTGACGTAAAAAGAAACATCATCAACCGCTTTTACTTCACCTTGTTTCCTACCAAAAATGCCACCAGTGATTGGAAAGTATTTTTTCAATCCGTTTACCTCAAGAAGGAATTCCGACATGATGATTACTCCCCTCCTTCAATGTATGTAGGAAACAGCGTACTTCATGTCCGTCTTTTTCCGATTTATATAATTCAGGAGATTCTTCTCTACATTTCCCGAAAACCTCGGAGCACCTTTCAGCGAACCGACAGCCGTTTCGAATGGTTCCCGGTGCCGGGACAGTTCCGGGAATACTATAAAGACGGTCCTTTTTTCCTCTTAAATCAGGAACCGACTTCAACAGGCCCTTGGTATAAGGATGCTGTGGATCCTTTAAGATTTTCCTAACCTCGCCATGCTCAACGATTTGACCAGAATACATAACAATCACTCGTTCACAGATTTCCGCTACAACCCCTAAATCATGGGTAATCAGGATAATCGACGTGTTTGTTTTCTGGTTCAAATTTTTCATTAGAGCGAGGATTTGTGCCTGAATCGTGACATCGAGAGCCGTTGTGGGCTCGTCTGCAATTAGAACTCGAGGATTGCATGCCATTGCCATCGCAATCATAACCCGCTGCCGCATTCCGCCTGATAACTGGTGGGGGAGCTCTTTAAGTATTCCTTCGGATCTTGGAATCCCAACCAACTTTAATAATTCGAGGCTCCGCACTTTTGCTTGTGCCTTAGAAAGATCAGTATGTAATCGAATCGCTTCCATCAACTGATTGCCAATCGTAAATAACGGGTTCAGTGAAGTCATTGGCTCCTGAAAAATCATTGATATTTGATTCCCACGGATTTTTCGCCACTCTTTTTCGGAGATGTTTTTTAAGTCTTTTCCTTCAAAAATAATTTCACCGTTCTCAATTTTGCCTGGCGGTGAAGGAATTAATCCCATGGTCGCTAAGGAAGTAACACTCTTACCACTGCCGGACTCCCCAACAATTCCAAGGATCTCCCCTTCGTTTAGTTCAAAGCTAATTCCATCAACTGCTGGTAAAAACTTCTTACCCGATTGAAACGAAACCTTTAATTCACTTATTCGCAGAATAGGTTCATTGCTCATACATACACCTACTTTTACTATTCTAGTAAAAAACTAATATTATATTATTATGAAGATTACGACTATTATGACATACAACACTTGTAAGAATTTGTCGCAATTTAGCATAATAGTAAAAAAATTTAAAAAATACATGACACCCTTAACATGAACGCGAAGGGTGTCAGGCACCAACACAAGTTTTTTCTATTTATTGGTTTATTTCTGCTACTGCGATTTGCTGATATGTTTTAAAGAAGGAATCACAAAAAGCGTCCCATTCGGCAGCTGCATCGATCGATACGTCATTTACATCGCCGAGAACCGGTCTCTGCAGTAAATCTTCTAGTTGCTCAGAAAATTGCTTTATTTGTTCCTGAGGTGAGCCCTCCAAGACGCTACTGACAAATTCTACTGGAGAATACCAATCAGACACTCTTTGAAGATCACGATAAATTTGGGTTAACAGCAGGTTCCGTGGGCCTTCCCATTGTTCGTTAACAACAACATCACGGAAGATTCGCGGCAAAGAAGAAAACTCCTCCATCACCCCGTGTCCTGCAAACATCGAAATCGCCTCACGTAATATTTCAGCTCCCTCATTGGTGGCGCAAATTTTTTGTAATAACACAAGCTCCCTTAAATTAAACAACTGTTTCCGAACTTCTAAAGGCTGCTCTGATTTAATTCCCGGATTGAGCGGTTTCTCCAATCGTAAAAATAAATCGTAAATTTTAAAGGCACCTGCGGTTGTCCGCTCTGCTGCATTTTGGATGCGTTTCAGCTTACTAGCGGCCAGAGGATAATCGCTCACTTTTTTTCCAAATACAGTCCGAAAATCGCTGTAAAGCTTCGCTTCTCGTGCTGCTCGCAGCATAAAGCCAGAGCAGGCAATTCCGATTTCCAGGCGTGATAAGGTAAGGACAATACCAACAGCGACGGCTATCCCTTTTTCCTTTGGACCAATTGGGTAGGCAAGTGCTCCGTTATATTGAATTTCAGCTGTTGGCAGTTCGGCAGTACCAAGCTTCCATTTAATCCGGTTCATTTGGTAACCATTTCGTTTTTCCTTCTCTTTATCACCCGGCAGCCAGGCAGGAACAATAAATGTGGACACTTTGTCTGTTCCAGAAATTTTCGCCGTTACCACAGAATAATCCGCATGTGCCGCAGAACAGAAAAACTTATTCCCATAAAGGCGATAGGCTTTCCCGTACGGAACCGCTTCCAATAGATTCGCCGGCAAATCAGAGCCACCTTGAATTTCAGACATAAACTGAGCGCCAATGGCAAATTCTCCGTCTATTCCTTCTTTTGTATGTTGCAAGATGTCATAAAGTTCAGGGATTTCATCATTTGGAAATTGATCGAGGAGAGCAATTAATCCATGGGTACATGTTAAAGGGCATGTTACTCCGCCCTCACCAATTTGATGGGTTAACATTCGTTTGACAAAGCTTTCCCAAGGGGCCATTTTGCTAGAAAAAAGTCCCTCGCCGAATACTTCTCCTTCTAACTGATGTACCTCCATTGGCCGGACAATTCGATCTATCCGGTGATTGAAAGCATCAAAGTGGAGCATATAGGGCCGGACTTCAGGCCTGGCAATCCGTTCAGCCAACTGGTTCCATTTTGCCGATACTATTGGTGAAAAGGATAGAATTTTTTCATGTATTTGTTCATACTGAGAGCTGGTAAATTTCTTCACTGCTTTTTGCAAAAACGGTTCATTCTTGTACCAATCTAGGCTGTCCCGTTTTGCCAGGAATTCATCAAAGGAATAGGTATTTTCCCCCTTAGTTTCTGTTACCTGAGAAGCTATGTTCATTGAAATAATCACTCCTTTTTTTAATTTAATAATTCTTAATTTTCAGTATAATTATAAATGGAATATTACGGAATAACAATCAATTAACATAATTGTCACAAGGAGTAAATTCACATAAAAAAACCCCTGTTAGACTGACTGCAGCCTAATTACAGGGGTTGGATGAAAAAGGGTGGAGCACCGCAAAATTGGTTTAGAATTTCCAATCTGATTGAACTTTTCTTCTGTTTTCGATCGTCATATCAAATGATTTTACCTCAATAAAAGCAACAATTTCTTAGAAAAGAGCCTATTTTTTTAAACCAGTATATATTTCAATCGCATCTCTTAAGAATTCTGCCGTACCTGGCTGCTCTTTATCGTAGTAAGCTGTGAATCTTTCATCATCGACATACATTTGCGCAAGACCAGCATGAGCTTCCTTACTGTATTCGTTCCAATAGTAGGTTAACCATTGCTTATGAAGGTCAGCGACTTTTTGGGCTAATTCTCCTGCAGGATCACCCGTTTTAAAGGCTTCTGCTAAGGTTAGTTTTAATTGTACCTCCAAAGCCGTCACTTCATTATATTGCTCTTGAGTCATATTTTTGAGTTTGGCATTTGATTTATTAACCGTATCATTGCCATACTTTTCACGGATCTCTTTTCCATACTTTTTCTCATTATCATCAATCATTTTTTTCTTAAAGCCATCAAACTTTTCTTTATTTGACATGTTCATTCTCCCTTCTGTTAACGCAATTGTTTTATCCACATTGGCAATTAATAATTCTAGTTGCTCTTTTTTTTCAAGGAGTTTTTCGCGATGTCCTCTAAGTGCGGCAGCACCGTCGAAGGAAGGGGCAGTGACAATATCCTTTATGCTTTCTAAACTTACACCTAATTCACGATAAAAAAGGATTTGCTGTAGCCTGTCAACCTCCTTCTGCCCGTAGATGCGGTATCCTGACGAATTGGTTCTTGCCGGCTTAAGAATACCAATTTCATCATAATACCGAAGTGTTCTGGTGCTCACCCCTGCTAAACTACCTAGCTTTTGCACTGTATATTCCATCCATTCACCTCCTCAAAACTTACGATACACCTTTACGCAACGTCAATGTCAATCACTATTATGCCTATTTTTTCAAAAGACAAGCATAAAAGTGCCTGACACCACAAATATCCATTTGCATTGTCAGGCACCATTTCTGATTTTGAATTTTATCGTTTTTGAACAGAGAATCTTAAAACTGTCTTTAGCTTTGCTGCCTCTGTCTTTCGGGGATCGGATAGGTAGATTTCACGATGAGTTTCGCTAGTCCGATTATATCCGTTTATTTCACAAAAGGACTTCATCTTCGCAAAACTTTCTGGTTCTCCATCAAAACTCCCTATGTGCAGCATTTGGCAACATAACCCATCTGTTAATTCATTGAAGCTAACCTTTTCGAGTAAGGGGTTTGGCTTTTTCTTTTTCGTCAGCTCTAAAAATTTCGCAAATAATTCATCTGTTAGAAAGTTGGGCTGTCGAATCATAATGGTGTATTGGTAATTCTCCTTATCACTGGTAGGTTTTGACTTATCAATTAAGTCCCAAACTCCCTCGAGCGGAAACACTGTATATTCATAGTATCCATCAGGGACAAACTTACTTTTATAGGACATTTTCACCGCATAACTCAAACTGTATAAAGCTCCAGTAGCCTCAGCAAACGCTTCCCCATTTGGATCTCCTTTACCACTAATCATTAAATATGGCATCTTAGGCACATCAATAATAGTAGGTGTCGTTTTTGGAAGATAAATGTGTTTATAAGTTTTCTTATAATCTACTTTTTCGCCCATAGTAAATTCTCCTTTTTCTGGATATACAATTATCATATCACACATGACTTGATGCCAATACGACTATTATTTTGTCTATCTCCATAACCTGCTCATATAATGAATACCAGATTATACCTCTTTTTATCTAATTTGAAATAAAAACATTGTTTAGCAGATTCCATACTTGTGGTAAAATGATAGCGATTTAAAGTATGGGAAGGGAAGAATTCCTATGAATTTAAAAGACAAGGTAAAAAATCTCCCCTCATCCGCAGGAGTTTATCTAATGAAAGATTCTTCAGCAAGAATCATTTATGTGGGGAAAGCCAAAAATCTAAAAAACAGAGTTCGTTCCTACTTTCAAAACTCAAACGCACATTCAGAGAAGATTAAAAAGCTTAAAGCCAACATAAAGGATTTTGAATTAATTCTCACTGATACTGAATTTGAAGCCTTTTTACTGGAATGTAAATTAATACAGGAAATAAAACCATTATTTAATAAAAAAATGAAAAATCCACAATCGTACACTTATATCCTAATTCATAAGGATGATAACAATCGCAGATTAGAAATGACCAATAGTCCTGAAAAGGACGGCTATCTTTCTTTCGGTCCGTTTACCAGTAAACATACAGTGGAAAAAGCCATTCAAGGCATCAAAGAATTCTATAAAATAAACTGCAGCAGCCCTTGTAATAAGAACACACCATGTTTGAACTATTCTTTAGGATTGTGTATCGGTAGGTGCACCGGCTCTCCCAACGCTGTGACAGAGTACAATACTATAATGAACAAAATCATCGCTTTATTAACAGGCACTAACACGAACATACTTGTAGAAATGAAGCAAACCATGGCACTTGCTGCTGAGAATTTTGATTTTGAAACTGCAGCAAAGCATAGAGATTTTCTCGATGCGATAAACTTCCTTATCAAAAAAGAGCAAATTATTGGATTCACTGAAGCCAATAAAAATATTGCCGTCCTTGAACCGTTAACTGGCCACTCAATTAAACTATTTCTGATTAAAGGGAACCAAGTTCTATTTAGCAAAAAATATGAATTAGCGGGCTCAAATTTAAAACAACTGGTTGAGATGATAAAATTGAATACGGTCACCTATTTTACGAACGAGGCACATCCCACATCCTTTGAAATTAGCAAAGATGATATAGATGAAGCACAGATTATCTACAGTTATTTAAAAAGCAGCAATTGCTGTTATAAGATTATTCCTGAAAAATGGATTAAGACGGTCAACAATCCTAAACTAGCTGAAGCCTTGTCAGATATTTTAGTTAAGATGATAGCCAAATCGAAAGTAACGGCAGCAAATAAAACCACTCCGATAGTTTAATAGTGACTTATTAAATAGTTTCCTCTACAAAGCCCTTAATTGTTTATTGACAATGAGGGCTTTTATGCCTTAATTAACGGTGGAGGGTGAAGCTTTTTTCTGCTCATCACTAATACTACTTTTTTAATGAGTTTATCTATTAAGAACGGAAAATTCAATTTACTTAGAATTCATTTACTATTTCAAAAAAACTTTTTTCTATATTCGAAATTTTTCATAATCCAGTTATATCAACTATTCCAATACTTTATTGTCTATTTTCCTAAAAATTGTTTTTGACAACCTAAAACTTCTTTTATTATTATAGTATAATAAAAGGAGGTTGTAACATGTCAAATGTGAATAGACAGAAAATTGTGGATAGTGTGCCTCAGAGAGGGTTCTTCGGACACCCTAAGGGATTATTTACACTTTTCTTTACGGAGTTTTGGGAACGCTTCTCCTATTATGGAATGAGAGCCATCCTCGTATTCTATATGTACTACGAAGTCTCCAAAGGCGGATTGGGTCTTGATAAAACTCTTGCACTGTCCATCATGTCCATTTACGGATCACTTGTTTATATGTCCGGTATTATTGGCGGTTGGTTAGCTGACCGAATTTTCGGTACTTCCAAGTCAGTGTTTTACGGTGGAGTATTGATTATGTTTGGACACATTGTTCTAGCTATTCCTGGAAGTGTAAGCATGTTCTTCATATCCATGGTATTGATTGTCCTTGGTACAGGATTGCTTAAGCCAAACGTTTCATCTATTGTCGGTGATATGTACAGTGAAGAAGATAATCGCCGTGATGCTGGTTTTACCATTTTCGTTATGGGGATTAACTTGGGGTCATTTCTCTCGCCACTAATTATTGGTTCACTAATGGATTATAGCTTCCATTTAGGGTTTGGTATTGCGGCTGTCGGTATGTTTTTTGGACTATTAGTTTTTAAATTTACAAAAAAGAAAAATCTTGGCCTTGCTGGTACAACCGTAGCAAATCCAATGTCACCATCTGAAAAGAAAAAAATCTTTACTATTTTTGGCATAATCGCAATAATTCTTGCTGCTATATGTGCTGTATTAATCCCAATGGGATTTTTAACCTTTAAAGGATTCATCAATCTTGTAACTATTCTTGGTGTATTGATTCCTACTATTTATTTCGTTGTCATGTACCGCAGCCCTAAAACAACAGCTGTAGAACGTTCACGGATCATTGCTTATATTCCGCTATTTATTGCATCGGTTATGTTTTGGTCTATTCAAGAGCAAGGCTCAAGCATACTTGCCAATTATGCAGATGAACGTACGCAATTAAATTTTGCAGGAATTCATATTTCGCCTGCTTGGTTTCAATCATTAAACCCATTATTTATTGTTATATTTGCCCCGATTTTTGCCTGGATGTGGGTAAAGTTAGGAAAACGTCAACCAACGATCCCGCAAAAATTTTCGTTCGCCCTGCTTTTCTCAGGGGTATCATTCCTAGTAATTCTACTGCCAGCTTACCTTGGCGGTTCAGATGCTTTGGTAAATCCTTTATGGCTTGTCCTAAGTTATTTAATTTGTGTATTTGGTGAATTATGCTTATCGCCTGTAGGATTATCAGCTACTACTAAGTTAGCACCTGCAGCCTTCTCAGCACAAACGATGAGCTTATGGTTCTTATCCAATGCTGCGGCACAAGCACTCAATGCCCAAATCGTTAGATTTTATTCACCTGATACCGAAATGATCTACTTTGGTGTCATCGGTGGAGTTTCAATCTTACTCGGTATTATTCTTTTCATGTTTGCACCGAAAATTCAGGGCTTCATGAAAGGTGTTCGTTAAGAAAATTATTCAGGGTGTCTGCCTCCATTCAGGAGGCACGGCACCTTTTTTCATATCAACAAATTAACTGACCTCTATAAGTTTTTAGGACCTCTTTTGATCGTTTTTTTCTCAGCCGGAGCAAATCTCCTCCTTGCCTTCACCTATTTAACAGATGTTTAACAGAGTAAACCGGATGATACAATAGCATCCATGGTCCAGTATGGCGCATAACAGTCTTCATCTTTTGACGATAAATTGGTTTATAGCAATGAACTTTGCAGTTGGAGCAGGCACTTTTTTCATCACCAAACCGACAAAGAGAAAGGCGCAAAAAAGCATAATCCTTTAAATCCTGGCATTCCTTGCAAAGCTCATCATGATGATGCTTCTTTCGACAATATAACCGAATCATTTCGTTGACAATTTCTCTTTCCTTTTGAATATTCGGACCATTGTTCGGTTCTTTAGGTAGTTTTTTCATGGTAATAACTCCCCTTAAACTGGATTGAAACAACTAATTACCTAATTTGACCATAGCATAAGATTCTACCTTGTTACGGAGGAATCTTAACAAATTCCCGACAAATAACTAATAATCCCATCCTATATTCAAAGGTATGTTTCCTTGAATGCCTAAAGACATGGTTAGTGCTTTTCAGCTAATTTCATGATGATCTTTTCACATATTTCATGTGTCTCCAGCGCGTCCCTAGCTGAAATCATTGGCAAGGAATTAGTGTGAACAGCTTGAATGAAATCCCCGACCATTTGCTCAAAGCCACGTTTCAATAAGGTTGGTTCCCAGTCACCACTCCTGACCTCGATATTTTCCATATCTTTTGATATCAACAGCTGCGAGACATTAGAAACGGTTCTTTTCTCCAAAGGGCCCATGACTTGGACAACTTCTTCGTTCGTCCCATTATCTCGATTCATGATCCCGATGGCTGTCGCATCTTGAGCGATAAACTGAATGACAACGTGATAAAGTGTATCTCCTTCCATCCGCCCGTTCACGAGGAGTTTCTCAATCGGGTGCGGAAATAAATATCTCATCGTATCGACTACATGAATGAAATCATCAAAAATAAAGGTTCTTGGATCGCCCGGAAGACCTTTGCGGTTTTTCTGGACGATAACCATATTTGGCTTGGCGACTTCCTTCAGTTTTCGGTAGGAAGGTGCGTATCTGCGATTAAAACCGGTCATGAGAATTAGACCTTTCTCATCCGCAAGCTCTACAAGCCTTTTCGCTCCCTTATAATGGTCTGTGATGGGCTTATCGACAAACACATGAATACCGCGGATAAGCAGCCACTGAACAATTTCCTCATGGGAAGATGTCGAAGAATGGACGAAAGCACCAACAATGCCGCTGCTGACCAATGACTCAAGATCAGCATGAAGAAGGTCAAAACGATATTTCGCGCCAATAGATCTTAGCTTTTCTTGATTTCTTGTATAAAAATGAAATTCAACATCCTTCATAGTACTATAGACCGGCAGATAGGCCTTTTGCGCAATATCGCCAAGCCCGATGACTCCAATTTTTATCATTAAATAACCCCCAGTTTCTGTCCCAAATACTATCCTCTCTTACCTTATACCCTTGTACCATGTTGAAACAATAATTAAATCACTATTTTATAAATAAAGAAAACTCGCCGATTGGCGAGTCCTATTAAGCGAAGACAGAGGCGTAGTCGTAGGATCCTTCACTTCGGCTTTTGCTCTCTTTTTTCGGGCGAATACCTACGTAGAACCCTTCTACTTCGGCTTTTGCTCTCTTTTTCGAATTTTTAAAAGTAGGGTATATTTCAGTGTTTCCACTGTTTCCTGACTAATGGAATTCCGCCTAACATGAAATAATAGCGCATCTCAATTACCCATTTCATAAAGGCGGCGAACCGGCCGTTGATGTGATGGTCATACACGATCCCCGATGCTTTCCCTTTTCCTAATGACATGACGGTGCCTCTATAAATATAGTGAAATGGCTTTACAGGTTGTGCATATATTTTCATCGCAATATTATAGGCACAATACTGTCCTTGTTGAATGGCGATCTGCGCTGTTGGCGGGTAGGGCTCTCCCTTATCATTGAAACTTACCGAGGCGTCCCCTAATACATAGACATCTTGGACGCCTGGTACTTCACAATATTCGTTAAGCTTCACTCGTCCATCCATCAATTCAAAGCCGAATCCCTCAAATAACGGATTCCCCTTGATTCCACCTGCCCAGATTATAGTCGTTGTTGGAATTTCCCTGCCGTCCTGTAAAATAACCTTATCCTTCTCAACTTTTGTTACCGGAACGCCAATGATAAATTCGCAGGACATTTTATTCAATGAATTTACCGCGTCTGCCACTATTAGATCAGGATAACCATGTAAAATTTCTTGGTTAGGCTCAACGACAATCATGTGTACGTTATCCGGGTTCACTGTATACTGCTCGCAAAGCGCAGGGATGCTGTTCTTAAGTTCATGGATAAATTCCATTCCAGTAAACCCTGTTCCACCAATAACCAAATTCAACTCGCCAATAGGATTTTGACTATATTGCTGGAATTGTTCTTCAATATGCTTTCGTAATCGGTAAGTCCCTTCCCAATCGAACAAAAAGAAGCCATGTTCCTTTAATCCAGAAATATTAAAGGTTTTGGGAGTACCACCAATGGCCGCAACAACATAATCAAATTTTAATGACTGATTTTTACACTCGACCCTTTTCCGTTCTAAATCCAGCTTTTTTACTTCATCCTGTATGAATGTTACTCTCTCGGCATCGATTAATTCAGTGATAGGTAATAAAATCGATTCATGGCTAATCGTTCCCGCTCCTGCCTCATGAACCTTGGTAGTAATGTAGTGATAATCATGGTTGTTGACCAAAAAGATTTCGACTCGGGAAGGATGAACCTTCTTCTGTAAGGTCACGGCTGTCATTAATCCCGCATATCCACCGCCTAAGATAACTACTTTCTTTTTATCAAGCTCCATAGTTTGCTCACTCCTTCACAATCATTGTTATCTTTATTATAGGCAAGAAGAATCCATTAAACAATAGATAAAGGGCAGATATTAAGAAGATTTACAAAAGTGTCAAATTTCACTCACCACCTATCCTTACATAGTAATGCCGATATGCTCAAATAGGTTTAAAACCTTCAGTTCCTAAACATAAAAAGCTGCGGGATCACCTGAATCCACACAGCTTCCATCTACTTCTCTTTATTTTCATTCATCTCATCTATCAATTGTTTCGTTCGTTTAGCATTTCCTTCGGCAAAGTTTTCGAGACGTTTCTTCAGTTCATCATCATCGTGAATCCGTTCTGCGGTTATCAGATATGTACGCATTAAGTCTTCTTCAATTTCAATCGAACTTTCAAGAATTTCTTCAAGGTTTTCCTTTTCTTCTTTCTGCTTTCCGTTAAACACATCAAAATCCATCGGTAAGACCACCTTTTTTCCCTTATGGTTCTCCAGTCCAGTCAAGGATATCCCCAGGACTTGAATTAATTAGCGAAAAAAAAACTTCTAATTAAGAGTTTCAGTACAGCAGCCTCCCTGTTAACCATGGAGGCTGCTGAAGATACCATTTAATTTTATGGTCTTTTGGCAATCATTTCGATTTCTACCTCTGCGCCAAGTGGAAGTGCCAAAACTGCCACTGTCGTCCTGGCAGGAAATTGTTTAGAAAATTGGGTTTCATATACTTCATTCATCGTAGAAAAATTATTCATATCTGTTAGATATACATTTACCTTAACAACATCATCAGGGTTAAGGTTTGCTGACTCCAATACTTCAAATAAATTAGCAAAACATTGCTGCGTTTGCGCTTTAATATCACCTTTCATTATTTCCCCTGAAGCACCGTTAATCGGTGTTTGACCAGATAAATAAACTAATTTTCCAGCATCTACTGCATGTGAATATGGCCCAGCAGCTTTAATTCCCTTTGCATCATAAGCGTTTCTTGCCATTATAAATCCCCCTTTTAATTTCTACACTATCTATTTTATATCTAAGGGCAGTGTTCCTGACACACCTCTTAATTCAGAGTCAATTTATTTAACGTGCGTTTTTTCTATAAAGGTAATAATGGAAGAAATGATATGCAAGGAGTCCCATTCCCCTCCGGAAAAAGCAATAATTGGGTACTTTTTCGGAAAAAGCTTTTGATTGATTTCGGCAATTGTGAGTCCTTCTTTGTGCAGATTTTTCACTTCCCCGTAAAGATTGTCAAGGTAATCCAACTTTTGCTTCATCATCCCTTTTCCATTCTGTATGTACCCAGCATGACAGCAAAACATCGACTCAAAATCGTAAGAGAGCAGGGTTCGAATAGACTCCATAATAACTGGAATCGATTCACTTTCCATGATTAACTTTGTCTTCGTAGAAACAAACAAATCACCGGAAAATAGCCTACCTGTGTCTTCATGAAGTAAAGAGACATGGTCATCGGCATGGCCGGGCGTATAAATCACAGTCCAATCTTGTCTTCGAGATTGAATCATATCTCCAAGCGGCATGGCTTGGAATTCTTTGCGCACTCCCCAGGTAATCTGCCGATACTTAGGATACGGACTAGACTTTGTACAAATATCTATTCCCTCTGGATGAACATAAATGGGAACATTTCTGTTTGCTTGTATCCATGGAGCATTTCCGCTATGGTCCTCATGACTATGTGTTAATGTAACCAAGTCAAACGAATTATTCTTATAAAAAGAAATAAAATCATCTTCAAGAGCTTGTGGTCCTGTATCGATTAACATCCCATCTACCAAAAAAGAATAAACCGTACCTACTTTCAGGCCAGACCTTACAACATTCCCCTCAACACAAATAACATCTTCAGTCATATGCAAATGAATCATGGATTTCGATTACACCCCTTTCACCGTTTTACAAATGCAATTACTTCAATCCTTTATTTTTTTGAATTTTCGCAACTCTTCAAATAAATGTATAGTAAAATGAATGAATAATCAATCATTTCTAATGGTTCCTAGTCAATCCTAAGATTAATAGAATCTGCCTAAGCCCTTTTCAGGAAATAGAAAATGGCAACGCCAGTTAGTTACCTTCTATTAAAATAAGTTTGCTGCTTCAATTCAGCCATGGAAGCAGCTGGCAGTTTCCTAACTTCATATTCATTGGATCAGTAGCCACCTATCACAAAACCACATCCTATACCATCAGTTCAAATATTTATTTTAAAAAATATCTATGAAAATACTGGATTTGTAATATTCACGAAAATAGGCTACTATACCCTTATACAGGTAGTATAATTTAAAAATAAGGTGATTATATGATTGACCGGAAGCAAAATGTCATTAAGATGGCACACCAATTATTTATGGATAAGGGGTTTCAAGCCACATCAATTCAGGAAATTTTAGATTATAGCGGGATTTCGAAAGGAACATTTTATAATTATTTTTCATCTAAAACCGAGTTATTACTAGCTATTTTCAAATCAATTTATCAGAAGCTTGAAAAGGATCGGAATGACCTGCTGATAGGTCAAGATCCCTCAGATATTGACATTTTTATTGCGCAAATTGAATTGCAAATGAAGATGAATAAAAGAAACAAGTTAATTGCCCTTTTCGATGAAGTGATGGTATCGAATGATGTAGATCTTCTAGATTACATAAAACAAGGTCACCTGAACTGGATTCGCTGGCTTTACGAACGTTTCATCGACATTTTCGGCAATAGTAAGAAAGCCTTTTTGTTAGATTGTGCGATTATGTTTATGGGGATTCTGCAAAATAACCTTAAATATAATTATATGGCCAATGAATCAGGTTCCAGTGTCAACCGAGTGATTCGCTACAGCGTTGAGCGTTTGGTCAAAATCGTTGACGAAGTGACTGAAACAGGGGACCGCTTAATTGATCCTGAACAATTAGACAGTTGGTTACCTAATTGCAAGAAAAAAGACCAAGCTTTTCAACAGAATCTTTACCAAACTATATTAGCAGTAAAAAAGATCCTGAATCATGATCATTTAAAATACGCCAATTTGCTAGATTTTATACAGGAAGAATTATTGGACTCTAAAAATCCACGCAAATATCTAGTTGAAAGTGCTCTTTTATCATTGAAATCAGATCAGGTATTTTCTGAAAAAGAAGATATCCAAAAGTTGGAACAACTGATTGAAGCTTATTTTACTCAAATGGAAATAACTGATTAATCAAGAACTTAACTAACTCCGAAGTGCCTCCACCAGTTAGGCAATAACGACACCTTTAGGCTGTATAACATAATTCATATAAATATGCTTCGAATATTCAATTCATGAATCATAATAAGGCAACGTCCTAAAAATAATGGGTTAGTTGCCTTTTTTTAATATGAGTTGTGTCACACATCCTACGTCAAAACGCTCTTCTTTGGTAACACTAACAGTTTCATAAACTGTACGCTTCTACAACGGAATCCACAAAAACTGCGGTAAATTTAATTTCCTTTGCACAATGATCAATTTGCATTTTTGAAACTACAGAGGTTGGATTGATGACCACAATCTTTTTAAACTTTGCAGATGAATATAACCTTAACACAAATCTTATATCATCAAATACATGTGTATCCACCGCCTCTTGTTCACTTACATCAAGAATTAATTTATAGATTGAAGGATTAATAGTATTTACAGTTGTTTGAAACTCGCTTATGTATACTTTTGCATCTTCCTCTTTAAAGATGCCACTCGCTTTTACAAACAAAATGCCATTCTCTGCATCTAAATTAATCTTATACAATTTCCCCATGACTTTTATCCTCCAGTAGCGAGTTCATTTAATGCGACAATGTTACTATAATACAAAAAACTACTAATTTCGACAAATTCTGCGTTTTTTTAAGGACTGTAAATAGACCACTTTTTTCGATGTAAAACACCTATGTTAAATCTATGTACTAAACTCTAACTACGAATATAAAAAAAAGAACCTTCAATCCAAAGATAGATTAAAGGTTCTATGTTTTATATCCAATGAAATTCTATTATTTACTCAATTCCTTATTTTATCTCTGTTTTTTTTAATCATTGCCTTTTTCAATCTCTTCATCATAGAAACGATTGTCCATTGACGAAAAAAGTTACATTAACTTTTAATTCAATACCTTTGTTTCAACATCCAAATAATTAACTATAGACCTGTTCTTTTTCTTTTTGACTAAGCGTCTGCGCTGTTGAATAGACCCGTTCTTTTTCACTAAGACCAAGCATCTCTGCTGTTGAAGTATGAATTTCTTGGAAAAGCTCTGGGTTATCCACTAGTGACATACCATAAGAAGGAATAATTTCTATTATTTTCGATTCCCACTCTTCAAAATGTTGTGGGAAGCATTTTTCTAATACTTCCAACATAACGTGAACGGCAGTAGAAGCACCAGGTGAAGCGCCGAGCAATGCAGCAATCGATCCATCAGCAGCACTAATAACTTCCGTACCAAATTGAAGTGTTCCTTTACCGCCGGCCTCCGTATCTTTGATCACTTGCACACGTTGACCCGCTGTCACGATATCCCAATCTTCGAGTTTCGCGTCCGGAATAAACTCTTTTAACTCTTCTAGGCGTTGTTCATTTGATAACAACACTTGCTGGATTAGGTATTTTGTTAATGCCATTTCTTTTACCCCTGCTGCCAACATAGTGATGACATTATTTGGTTTTACGGAACCTATCAAATCCAAATTCGAACCAGTTTTTAAGAACTTTGGTGAGAAGCCGGCAAACGGGCCAAACAGCAATGTCTTTTTGTTGTCGATATATCTTGTATCAAGATGCGGAACAGACATTGGCGGAGCACCAACCTTGGCTTTACCGTATACTTTTGCATGATGCTGCGCTACAACTTCCTGATTATTACATACCATAAATAGTCCGCTTACCGGAAATCCTCCAATATGTTTTGACTCAGGAATACCGGTTTTTTGTAGTAAAGGCAAACTTCCTCCCCCACCGCCAATAAAGACAAATTTTGCAGTATGGTATTCGATGTTACCGCTATCAATTTTCTGCACTTTCACTTCCCACAAGCCGCCCTCAGTACGTTTAATATCCTTCACACTATGCTTGTAGTTGATCTCGACGTTTTGACTCTTTAGGTGGTCAAACAACATGCGTGTTAAAGCACCAAAGTTGACATCCGTTCCAGAGTCGATTTTTGTTGCCGCTATCGGTTCATTCGATGTACGGCCTTCTATGATAAGCGGAATCCATTCCTTCAGTTTTTCAGGGTCATCGGAAAATTCCATCCCTTGAAACAGGGGATTGTTTGACAGCGCTTCAAAACGTTTTTTCAAAAACGTTACATCTTTATCCCCTTGTACTAAACTCATATGAGGTATTGACATGATAAAATCTTGCGGATTACCAATCAGATTGCTGTTTACAAGATAAGACCAAAACTGTCTTGAAAGCTGAAACTGTTCATTAATTTTTATAGCTTTGCTAATATCTATAGATCCGTCAGATTTTTCGGATGTATAGTTAAGCTCGCACAGTGCAGAATGGCCCGTACCCGCATTATTCCATTCGTTAGAGCTTTCTTCTCCTGCGTTTGCGAGTTTCTCAAACACTTTGATTTCCCATTTCGGTGCTAACTCTTTCAGTAATGATCCCAAAGTCGCGCTCATGACTCCAGCACCAATTAAGATAACGTCTGTTTTATTCTGTAAGTTGCTCATAATAACCTTCCTTATCTCCTATATTGGCAAAAAAGAGTAGGCGCTCCTGCTTAGGTGTTACAAAAAAAGTAAGGCGGCACCTAGGAACACACCTTTTCTGTCTCAATAATTACTATATATACTATTATAATGATTAATAGATTAAAATATCTACTATTATAATAATGATAAACTATTTATTGCTGGTAAAAAAGTGAGAAGTCCTACCTATGAATACCAAAAAACCCAGGCCTTAACATAGTTTCTTGCAAGGGTAAAGGCTTTGGTTTACCGTTACCTGTGAACCGACACCCTCTAATGTTCGCCGTTACCTGTGGTGAGGTTCCTTATATTTAAACCCAAACACTAAAAAAGCAGAAACCTCAATTGGCTTCTGCTTTCTGTTATTATTTTTATCGATTTTCTACGTCTTATGCTTACTCTGCAAATATAACACCAGCTCAGTGCGGTTGTTGAGCTCAAGCTTGTCAAGAATTCGAGAAATATAGTTTTTAACCGTACCCTCCGTTAAAAACAAGCTACTAGCTATTTGTTTATTGCTTTTCCCTTCCATAAGCAGCTCCACCACTTCGATTTCCCTCGGTGTCAAATGATCACCCAACTTTACTTTGATGCTGTTTTCATTAAATGATGTCTGTTCCATGGATTGAAGAACTCTGGAGATTTTTGAGCTCACTTGTGAGTGAAGGAGCATATTACCTTCACACGCCGCATTGATTGCTTTGATGATCTCCTTGGAATTGGAGTCTTTGAGAATATAGCCATCCGCTCCATGCTTTAGCCCGTTGAATATATACTCATCTTCATTAAAGGTCGTCAAAATGATGACTTTTACCGTCGGATAGGTTTCCTTCACGACTTTTAACGCATCTATGCCATTCATAACCGGCATCCGAATATCCATAAGAATAACTTCAGGGAGCATCTTCTGCAATAACACGAGCAATTCTTCCCCGTTTGCCGCTTCCCCGACAATATCAATTTCTTCATACATGCTCAAAATCATTCTCAGACCTTCTCTTACCATCGCTTGGTCGTCGACAATTATAATCTCTGTCATGTATATCCTCTCCATCTTTATGGAATTTGTTATCTATAAAACAGGTATTTCGGCCAACAGTTTAAATCCGCGTCCTTTTTCTGACGAGAAACTCACTTTACCATTTAATAAACTCATCCGTTCTTCGATCCCCTCTAGACCATGAGATTTCTTGATTTGACCGCAACCTTGGCCGTTGTCTTCCACTATGACTCGTATGCTTTCGCTGCTTTTGGCGATGTCTATCCGGAACTGTTGGGCTTTACCGTGTTTTAATCCATTGGTTACCGCTTCACGCACTGAATTATATATACTATTTCTTATATTCTGTTCACAAGACTCTACCTCTTTATCAAAATTCAGAGTGAACTTTAAGTTTCCTGATTTTTGCAAGCTCTCTATCATATCTTGTAGTAATTCCTCAAGTTCAATTTGACTGCTTATCGATTTATCTTTTAAAACGGCAACAGCCTTCCGAAGCTCCTTAATTGATTTTTGCGAGAAGTTGTGGGCTTTTGCGAGTGCTTCTCCTGCTCTTTGTGGATCGGCTTCCATCATGTTTTCAGCAAATTCCAGGTGCATACGTAGAGCAATAAGTGAGTGCCCAATGGAATCGTGCATTTCCTGTGCGATTCTCGTTCTCTCCTTCACGATCGTGACTTTTTTCAGTTCGGCATGCGCCTCTGCCAATTCGGCATTTAACAGTTGGCCTTTTTCTCTCTCCAAACTGATTCCCCGAAACAAATAGACCAATAACAATGTTGCCAAATAGGAAATTACCGCATTTTGAACATTCGTTTTTGAAACATACACCGCAGCCAAATAGACAAAGAAATGAAAGACCACAATTCCGGTTTGGATTTTCCGACCTATCAGAAAAATCTCTACGAGAGGAAAAGTAAAATAAATGCTGGTCGCCACACTGTTAAATAGCTCCATATAAATGCCGATTGCTGCAATATTGATAACCATCGAGACAATAAACAGGAGCCGGTGACATTCCGATAATCGATAGCGAGATCTAATCACATCATTCACTTGCATCAGCACAATGCCAACTATACAAACAGCTTTCATTCCTGCAGAAAGCCTATGGTCCGTTACAATTTCATACATAATAATAGAAACAAGCACTGCTTTTAAGGCCAAAGCCATTTTCATAGACTTGCTGTTGAGCATATGTATCACCTCCAAATCCATATAATTAAAGACAGTATACTATGTCCTTTAGGTAAAGACTAGGAACCAAAGTCAACTCTGTCATAGTGACTAAAGTAACATAGCAATTGTTGACGAAGGTGACTATTTATCGCCTGATAAAGGCGGTTACAATCAAGGTGCAATCGAAAAACGAGACATGAACGACTTTATAATAAACTAACAGAAAAAGGAGAATGAAAAATGAGCGGATTAGCCATGTATGGAATAATGGTTATGATTGTAGGATTGGTATTTTGGAGACGTACTAGGGCGATGGTTCGTCCGATTCGAGGATCGGGGATCAAAATATTGCTCCCTATACTCTATTTACTTCCAGCGATTTCTGTATTTTCAAAAATTCAATTGCCATTAAAATTTTGGGAAATTGGCTTTGCATCTTTGATTGGGGTATTGCTGTCAGTTCCTCTTGTGTTGACTACTAACTATGAAATTCGTCAGGACGGACAGATTTATTCAAAAAAAAATAAAACCTTTTTTATCGCATTGATGGCAGTTTTGGTGATTCGAATCGCAGCAAGACAGTATTTTTCAGGCATGGATCCAGCAAGTTTAATGATGCTTTTCTTTACAGTTGCTTTTAGCTATGTGGTACCTTGGAGAATTGTTTCCTTTGTTAAATTTAGAAAGGTAAAACAGTCACAGTCTCTTTGTAAAGACCTATTACCAATTAAAGCGTAAATTCTTATTTTTTAAAATCCTAACATTAACAGGATTTTCACCATGTTTATCTTGTAATAAAATATATTTTGGTTTTCCTGATCTCATTAATTGAAGGGTCTGTTAGGATGAATTCTTTCATTGTAACCCTCCATACTAAACAGTTTGAAGGGTTACATATTTTTTATTATTTAATTTTCTCCAATTCGTCTGCAATTCCAGGTCTTTTTCTATATAAGACACTTAGTTTATTAATTATTCAGCTTTTACTAAGATTTTTATATGATTTCTTTCTTTTAGTAGACCTTCGAAACCTTCGTCGATTACTTCATCAAGAGTGATGCGTTTCGTTACTAGTTTATCTGCAGGGAAGTATCCTTGTGCCATTAAACTAATGACAGCTGGGAATACATCTCGGTATCCGATAATACCTGTTAATGTACGCTCTTTCAACACTAAATTTTGTGGGTGTATTGGAGCTTCTTTTTCGAAAATACTAACAATCATTGTTTCACCGTTAAACTTTGTTGAGTTAATAGCCTGTTTTAATACTGGTGGTACTCCTGTAACTTCAAAAGCAACATCTACTCCCCCATTTGTTAGCTTTTGAATTTGTTCAACAACATCACCGTCATTCGGGTCAATTGCGATAGCTCCTAGTTCTTCTGCTTTTTGTCTTCGTTGTTCAGATAATTCAACTGCATAGATTTTCGCTGCACCCGCTGCTTTTAAAGCTTCAATAACTAATAAACCGATAGGTCCAGTTCCAAAAACAGCTACTTCATCGCCGACTTTTAGTTTACTTTGTTTAACGGCATGAAGAGCAACAGCGGAGGGCTCAACAAGTGCACCTTGTTCATAAGATACAGTTTCTGGAAGCTTGTGAATCATATGTTCTGGTACAGAAGTGAATTCAGAAAATCCCCCCCCACCTCCAGCAAGGCCATAAAATCCCATTTTTTCGCAAAGATTATATTTTCCTTGTTTACAAGCAGCACATTCACCACAAGAATAGATTGGTTCAACTGCAACTCGGTCACCAACTTGAACCTTTGTTACACCTTCGCCGACTTCAATAACTTGTCCAGAAAACTCATGTCCCATAACAATTGGAGCTTTCTTACCAGTTAATGGATGTGGTGTTTCAGCCGGTATAAAAATGGGGCCAGCAGTATATTCATGTAAATCACTTCCACAAATTCCACACCACTCCACTTTAATTTTTACTTCACCTTTTCTTGCTATAGGTTCATCAATATTGTCTAGTCTTAAATCTTTTTGGTTATACCATCTCAATGCTTTCATTTAATTCATCCCCAATTCTTTAGTTAAAACATAACTTTTTTACTACTCAATTATTAAATGCAAGTTTCGTGCCAATTTCATAAATACTATAATCACAGTGTTTATGATTCATTTCTTTTTAAACACACAAAAAAATGAAACAACTATTCTCAAATTGTTTCATTTTGTCTCATATTTACTCATTTTTGTCTCATCACTCGTCGTTAATCTAAAAAAATCGCCCGCAAAACAAATAAGATCAATTGCAATGATGGAATCAATCTGATTCTATATTTATTAATGCAAATCATATTTTTTCATTTTTCGATATAAAGTTGCTCTAGATATATTTAATTCCTTTGCTGCATTGGATACATGCCCATTATATTTGATGAGTGCTTCTTTAATCTGTTTGGTTTCTAATTCTGCTCTAAAATTATTCGCTTCTGTATAAGTATTATTTAATGATTTTGCTTCCAAGGTTAATGTCAACTCGAACAATTCATCATCTGTAGGGACTTTATATTCATACATTATTTTGCATCGTTCAAGTGAATTTTGTAATTCACGGACATTCCCATGCCATTGGCCCTTCGTAAAAATACCAATTAACCTTTTCCTCCAGCGTGGAAGCCAATGTTCTTTCTGAAAAAAAGCTTCTATTAAACTTTTTATATCTTCTTTTCTTTCTCGTAATGGAGGAATGGTAACAGGATACACATAAATTCGATAAAAAAAGTCTTCTCTCATTTTTCCTTGTTTCACTAAATCTCTTATATCGATATTCGCCGCAGTAATGAGACGGACATTTACCTTCCTGACATCTCTACCGCCTATATGCGTTAATTCTTTTTGCTGCAGAACTCTCAATAAGGCTTTTTGCATCGAAGGAGAAATATCGCCAATTTCATCAAGAAACAGAGTACCACCGTCTGCTTGTTCAAATTTACCTTTGTAGCCTTTTTTATTAGCTCCTGTAAAGGCACCTGGTTCATAGCCAAAAAGTTCACTTTCTAACAACTGTTCAGGAATAGCAGCACAATTCAACTTAATAAAAGGGCCTGCTGAACGATGACTATTATGATGTATGGCCTCTGCTAATAATTCTTTTCCCGTACCTGTTTCACCAAGGATATGAACAGGAGCTTCTGTAGGAGCCACCTTTTCCACTTCTCCTAACACATGGTGATATTTTTTACTTATTCCTTTGACTCCACTAAATATGAAAGTTGTGGTTTGTTCTTTTTCATTCATGATTGGAATACGGTATCCAATTATTCTATTATCATTTATGATTGGAATAAGTGTTTTTGATAGTTTTAGATCTTCTTTTTCCACTTCTGCAAGGGAAAGTCCGATCAACCTTTGATAATTAGGAATAAGTTGATGTGAAACAGAACAAATGGTTTTATCTCTTGTACATACAATAGAAGGAGATTCCGTGTTATCCTCATTTCTTAATAACCATTCAATATCTTCTTGTACTTTCTTTTTCCAAGCTAATGAAATGGATTCAGCAGCTAACTGCACAGACGATAATATATAATGAACATTACTAGGAGGATACATGCTAGAAATATTAAGCACACCTATCAGTTCTTGATTTTGATCGATAATAGGAGCGGCAAAGCAGTTCCAAGATTGAGACGCTCTTGCATAATGCCCATAGCCATTAATGTTAATCGGTTTTTTCAATCTTTTTACCAACCCAATCGCATTTGTACCTACTTCTTCCTCAATCCATGTTACTCCCTCTTTAAAGGAAATATGTTCTGCTGCTTTCACAATGGAATTTTCGCCTGTTCTATACAAAATACATCCATCAGAATCCGTTAGAATGGTTACATAACGCCAACCTTTTAAAAATTTTTGTAGTTGTGGAAGAGTCTGTTTCGTCAAATTTATCAATAGTTGATTCTCTCTAATTTTGTTTTCAAAGTCTTCTTTATCTAAGATTTTAGCGGCAACTCCATCAAAAGGATTTACTTTATGTTGTCTGCAAAATTGCCAAGACTGGATAATTTCATTGGACAATATACGTTCATCTATAGAACCTTCTTGTACAAAACTCTTCCAAGTTTGCTTTGACACCCCCGCACTTATCATTCAAAGAATACCTCCTAAAGGATCACGCTATTATCGTGTTTACTAATTTACTACTAGTTCTAGTATTTAAGATTAAATAAGTACCCGTCACTGAGAACGGGGAATTTCACAAAAAATTCAAGAAGCCTCTCCATCTAGAAAGGCTCTTTACTCACAGCTACATCCCTATTCAATCTTTCCTTATTAAAAGTGAACAGCACTCGACGTGCCTTGAGTAGACAAAAATGATGTCGTGAAGACCCACTGGTTCCTTGGCGGAGGGGTATTTTTCTCGAAAACGGATTACTGAGATCCGTTTTTTTTAAACCCGAACTCCACTCTTAGAAGATCAAAAAGGCACCATCTTTGTTCGGCATACCGTAGTGCTGCTACAACTTTACCAGTAAGTAAAAATTGTGCGCAATAAAACTTTCAAACTTGTTGTGGTTTGAGAGCTTTATTCTAAACAATTATTCCATTATGATAATTCCATTTTACTTTTACATTCGGATATCAATTATTAACTCAAACAAAGGAAACTGAGCGAAGTGAAAATCCCCACGAAAATCGTGAGGATTTAATTATAACAAAGGTTCAGCAAAGATTCATCTTAATCAAATACAGTATTTATATTTCCACATCAACTTCTGTAAATGAAATGGCCTTTCCACCTACTTTTACACCATTAATGCTTTTTTCTTTAGTCTCCAGCTCTACAATGATTTCCGAAGGTTTCTTCATTGAATAGCCTTGCTCGATAACCAAATGAGACGCTTCGTTTCTGTTTATTTCTCTGTACTCAAACAAATAGCTCGCCAAAGCACCATTAGAAGTGCCAGTCGCAGACTCTTCCGGAATACCATACAAAGGTGCAAGATTTCTAGTATGTGCATGTGCTTCACCCAAGGTCTCTAGGGCAAAGAGATGATAGCCTATGGTGTTATACTTGCGACTGACCTCTGCAACCTTATCAAAGTCAGGTTTGATGGCATTTAACGATTCAAGATTCTTAATTGGCACCATAATATCCCTTAACCCAGTAGACACTACTTGAGTTGGCAGTGCATCAACCATTTCGTTCAAACTAATGTTCAAAGAATCCGCTACTTCTTCTTTGCTTACTAAATCGAGGAACTGTGGTGTATTTTGGTTCATCATGATCAAATGGTCATCATGCACCTCCACTTGAAGCACACCAGCCTTTGTTTCTTGAGTATACATGCCTGGATGAATACGTCCCTGCTCTACCAGCGTATGGAAAGTGGCAATGGTCGCATGTCCACAAAGGTCCACCTCCTCTTCAGGAGTAAAGAACCGTACTTTGAAATCAGCCACTTCAGATTTACTTACAAAAGCGGTTTCGCTGTGTCCTAAGATTTTTGCAATTTTTTTCATGTCATCAGCTTGAAAACCATCTGCATCAATGACAACACCTGCTGCATTTCCACCTTCAGCAGTCTTCGCAAATGAATTCACCAGAAATACTTTTATATTCATGCTTTATATCCTCCTCAAACACAATAAAATTCTATATTTGAACTAACTCGCCTAAATTCAATTCTTCTGCTTTTAAAATCAATCCATTCGAAACAGCCAGATCTTGTAACGAAATGCCCGTACTATCGAAAATTGTGATATCCTGATCGGATCTACGGCCCTCAGATTCGCCAATAATCAAATGACCAATTTCAATTAAGTCACTAGATTCAATTATATTTGCTCTGAAAGCACACTGAGTTTCACCAACTGTTACTGCTTGTTGACGGTCATCTACACAGACAACTGCTTCCTTAAATATGTTTTCATCAATTTCCTGTTTCCCCGCTACATCAGCTCCTATACAGCTAAGGTGCGTTCCAGGCTTAATCCATGCTTTTTTCAATAGTGGCGTTCTAGATGGCGTGATGGTTATGACTGCATCGCTATCCATCAACATCTTCTGTGGATCATCTGTAGCAACAAATAGTACTTCGTCGATTCGCCTGAGCCATAGTTGATTATCTTGATCATTCAGATCATTGATGATCTTTCCTAATTCTTTTTTTATTCCGTCTTGAAACTTTTTAGCGTTCTCATAGTTCAAAGGATCATAAATATGAACTTTTTTGATGCCGGGCATCACTGACAAGGTTGCAGCAATTTGAAAGATAGCCATTCTACCTGTTCCAACCACACTCAACACACTGGAATTTGATCTAGCCAGATATTTGATGCCAAGCGCCCCAGCCGCTCCTGTACGCATTCCAGTCATGTAACTGGCATTTAGAACGCCTTTAGGAAATCCGTGAACCAGATCGAAAATCATGGTAAGTCCAGTAATTGCCGGCAAACCTTGCTTTGTGTTGTCACCAAACCATGAAACAAGCTTCAGTCCAAAGACGTTGTCCCCATCTAACATTCCAGACTTGATGTCCATTTCAGCTTTTCCCTCAATGATTTCCTCTGATATCATGCTAAAAAGCCTAGCTTGCTGTTTTGCTTTTAGAGAGTATGCCTTTTCAACGCATTCAACCGTACTTTTGATATCCAAAATACTTTTTACGACTTCGTCATTCAATATTCTCATAGACCTCATATCCATACCACCTTTCTACAATCTCATATGACAATTATAACTCAACCTCAATTTCCTTAATATCAATCGCCTTCCCACCTACTCGAACTCTAGTGATTTCTCCACCAACAAGTTTTAATGAAGCCAGTATCTCTGAAGGCATATTCATAGTATACCCCTGCTCCATCACTATGTTTTTTGCTTGATCCGTGCTGAGTTTGCCATGATGTGCTAGATATGAGCTTAAAGCACCGTTTGCGGTCCCGCAGGCAGACTCTTCTGGAATACCATAGAGTGGCGCCAAATTTCTGCAATGAGCCGTTCCTCCAAGCGTTTCAAGTGTGAAAAGATGATACCCTATTGTATTGTATTTTCTGCTCACCTCAGCCACTTTCATCATATCCGGCACCGTTCTATTTAGAATTTCCAAGCTTCGTATCGGCACCATAATATCACGCATACCCGTTGAAACAATTTGAGGATAAAGATCATCTGTAAGATCTTCAATCGTTAAGTTTAGTGAGTCTGCGATTTCTGCTTTATCAATGACTTCATAAAAGCAGGGAATAGCTTGATCCATCATAATCAGATGATCATCCATAACTTCCACGTTTAAGACTCCCGCCCGTGTTTCTTGACTATAAACGCCTGGAACAAGCATCCCACGTTCAGCCATCAGGTAAAATGCTCCAACAGTCGCATGTCCGCAAAGGTCCACCTCTTTAACCGGAGTAAAGAACCGAACTTTATAATCTGCACACTCCGATTTTGTAATGAAGGCTGTTTCTGAAAAACCTATTTTCTCAGCTAACTTCTGCATCTGATTATCTGAAAGATTATCTGCATCCAAGATAATTGCGGCTGGGTTTCCGCCACCTTGTGTCTTTGCAAATGAGTTCATTGTAAACACTTTTACACGCATACTATTCCTCCTAAAACACATTTGATTTTACCCTGAGTACTGTTATACTTAATAATATATCAAGAATCTGTGCTCATATAAAGTGCCAAATTTCAAAATAATAATGGTGCCAGAAGGAAGTATGTTATGTATGAATTTACGTTTCAATTTGACTTAGAAAATACTACAACAAAATATCAGCAACTCTACCAATATATCAAAACAGAGATTTCTAATGGGTATCTTGCTGCTGGAACTAAGCTCCCCTCCACTAGAAACCTATGTGCTCACCTTGGAATAAGCCGCAATACCGTTGATACAGCTTATGGACAATTACTCGCCGAAGGCTATCTAGTCAGCAAAGAAAAGAGCGGATATTATGTATCGGAGGATATGCGAACACATCTATTTACACCTCACGAAGTCAATAGTACCTTATTAACATCTGCTGAATCGAACAAAAACGATGATCATTCTGCCCTTCTATATGACTTCAGATACGGGCAAATTGATCAAACTAACTTTCCATATTCTGTCTGGAAAAAAGCTGTTACTCAGTGGCTCGCCAGTTCAAAATCTACCGGACTGAGCTATGGTCATCGGCAAGGAGAATCATCACTTCGACAGGAAATCGCATCCTATATTAGAAATGCAAGAGGCGTTAAATGTACTCCTGAACAAATCATCCTAACCTCTGGAACGCAAATGTCTCTCGACTTGATCTGCAAATTATTGAAATGTGTGCATCATTCTGTTGCTATAGAGGATCCAGGGTACATTGGAGCTAGAACTATTTTCCGTACAAATGGCTATGAGATGGTGCCCATAGCCTTAGACTCAGCCGGAATCAATCTTCATCAATTAAGAGACAGCTCCGTTCGTTTGACTTTGGTAACGCCTTCTCATCAATTTCCTTCCGGAATGATCATGCCCATTTCAAGAAGGTTAGAACTCTTAAAATGGGCTGATGAAAATGACGGCATCATTATTGAAAATGATTATGAGGGTGAATTCAGTTATATTGGGAATCCGATCCCCAGTCTTCAAAGCCATGATGAGAATGGACGGGTGATCTACTTATATAATTTTTCAAGTTCTTTGCTTCCTTCTGTAAGAACAAGCTTTTTAGTGTTACCACCAGCTTTATTCGTAAAATATCAAGAATTATTCGCTTCTCTTGAACAAACTGTTCCGATTATTGAGCAGAAAGCCATAGAGTATTTTATAGCAGAAGGTGCCTGGGAAAAACACATTCGTAAAATGAAAAATATCTATTCAAAAAAATTCGTCATCCTAACTGAAGCAATTCGAAAGCATATGAATGATCGTGTAGAGATTATTGGAAATAAAGCCGGCCTCCACATTCTCTTACGAGTCAAAACTCACAATACCGAGGAAAACCTTATTGAAAATGCAAAACGAGCCGGAATTCGAGTATACCCTACAACTCAATATTGGTTAGGAAATCCTTCTGGAGAGTATCCATTGATTTTACTTGGTTTTGGTGGTATGGATGTTAGCGAGTTTGATGAGGCCATTCATTTACTCAGTAATGTATGGTTTAAGTAGTATGACCAAGAGTGATTAGAAAAATGACAAAACCCAGTAGATTTGTTCTCTATAAGAAAGCCACTGCATGTAATCACAACATACAGTGGCTAAAATCATTCCACTTACTTATTATTAAGGCCGGAAGATTCACTGCGCTTAGCAGCAAGTCAACCGGCCTTAAACGGATTCAAGACATAAAAAATGTACGGATTGAATTCCGCACACCGATGTCTTCTATTATTCAATTCATTCACTCCCATTTGTTCTACCTTCTCCTACATTCCCATTCCTCCCATAGTTTGTTTTTGATCATTATCCACGACCTCTTCTTGGGATTCGGGAATCACTTTGAACTGATCTTCACCAAGAACTATGCCGAGCGTCCTACCATTGTCCCAACGCATATGCAAGGTACCAGCGTCATCCACACTTTCAACGGTTCCCTGCATCCCCGGTTCAATCGGTCCATAGGGATCCTCCATATGGATTAGCTCGATTCTTGTTCCAACTGGATACTGCTCTTTGATTTTTTCAACTTGCTTCTGTGAAAGAAAACTTTTCATTTCAATACCTCCATTTCTTTTTCATGGCATAAAAAAAGAGCTACCCAATCTAATTTTATAGAAAGGTAACTCTTATCAGCAGTTTGCTTGAAGCATTGCCGCTCCGTATTTTGCAATCAATATGGAATTGATAATCCCTTTGAAGGCTTGCTCCCCGATCAAATGCTTATCCGAAATCTCATTCAGCTTGATGTACTCCTTGGCAAGTTGAATCGTTTTCGACATTTGATAAATAGCATAGCCATCGGTGTTGATGCCGTTTAGATGCATCTTCTTGAAATCAACGCTGTCCAAGTAGATGTGATCCTTTGCAGCACACCACAAGTTATCATCTGCAGTCAGTAAAAATAATGTAGCCAGATAGGCTGGGTTTCGATTTTCAATTCCTTCATTTTGAATCCGGCAGACCGTTTGGAATCTGGAACGATGTTTGGGACTTAAGAAGAGTTCTCCATCGTGGTTCCTGATTAAATCCCCAAGCCGTACATTCAAATGATGAGATTCACATTTCTCGAAGCTGCTGGTGACAATCTCTTCATAAGTAATGTCGCCACCAACAATTTGATTTGTGACTCCACTGGATGCAATTGATTTACAATACTCTGTGATGCGTTCATAGTCTCTTTCAAATCCTTTAGATCCTTCAGCATTTCTAATTCTCTGCACAACAATCACCCCACTTCTTCTTGGTAAAAAATTCGGCACAAGCATCATTAACTGTTCAAGTTCTTGAAGTTCTGAGCCATACATAAAAAATTTCGACATCCTCGTCTTCCTCTCTTTCTGATTTTGGGCATAAAAAAAGACAAGTCCGTAGGTCATTACTGTTGACCTAAAAACTTGCCGTTTAATTCTAAAATTATTTAATTCAGTGGTTGGACAAACAATAGTCCAAATTGATCAGATCTCACATCTCTAATAAATGCATGCTAGCTTACGAAATATATTTAATAATCTTCCGATACAACTCGTTTAATCTCGGCTGGCACATGCTACCCAATGAATCTAATCCATTATTTTCATGAATATCCCTATCTTCCACTTCAAATAATCTATGAAAGTCATCTTCTATTCCGACATAGACAGGTTTATCATAATTCAGAAAAACTGGATTATCTCTAAACTGATTGCCAGTGATATCTATAATAATTTGGTTACCAGTCAATAACCATGCATGAGACTGAGAATTTTCAGATGAATCATCATAATACGAACCACAGACATAATATGTTCTGATACCATGTTCCAACAAAAACTGCGCTAACAAATCACTCGCATCACCACAACATCCGCGAGGGAAATTGTAAAATGAAATGTCCTTATCAAATTCACCTGAGTCCCTTGCTAAATCCAAAGCATCTCGAAATTCATTAACCAATCTAGTAATATCCTTCATCAACATCCTCCGACAAAGTCACTAAAGCACTCTTTTTTATGGCAAATCAAAGATGTCATCTATATTTTTGCCCTTTTTTCGGGGTCAAAAAACGTCATTTTTAGCCCCGTTTTTTGACCCAAATCGGTCTCAAACTACAACATCTTGTGGTCAAACCCTACTTTTTAGTGTCAGAACCACATTTCGTCATCAGAATTATCGCTTCTACGTGCGCCGTCTGCGGGAACATGTCAACCGGCTGAATGTATTTAACATCATATTTTGAACTCAAAGTATGAATATCTTTAGCCAAGGTCGAAGGGTTGCAAGAGACGTAAATCAGTTTCTCTGGTTGGACTTGTAAAATAGTTTGAATCAACTGGCCATCAAGGCCCGTTCTTGGTGGATCCACTACGACGACATCTGGCTTCCAGCCTTTTTTGAACCATTTTGGCAGTACTTCCTCTGCTTTTCCCGGTACGTATTTGGTATTGGTGAATCCGTGACGCTTAGCGTTTTTCTTCGCATCATCAATCGATTCCGGGAGGATGTCCATACCACGAATTTCAGCTGCCTGGTCGGCAAGCCATAATCCGATTGTACCCACGCCACAATAAGCATCGACCACTTTTTCTTTCCCCGTAAGACCCGCTGCTTTTTTCACTTCATTATAGAGCTTTATCGTTTGACTAGGATTTAATTGGAAGAAAGTTCTAGCTGACAGCTCGAATTGTAGATCCCCTAAAGTTTCTTGGATAAATTCTTCTCCGGCGAGCGGCACCGTTTCTTCTCCAAAAATAAGCGATGTTTTTTGCCCATTTATATTTTGGACGACTGATTTCACATTCTGCAGGCTTTTTTGGATTTCCTGTAAAATAACATCTTTTTTTGGCAACTCTTTTTGTGCTGTAATTAATACAATCTGTAGTTCCCCAGTTTGAACTCCTACACGTGTGACGATGGTTCGGACAATTCCCTTTCTTGATTTCTCATTATAAATAGGAATTTTCAAATCCTCTAAAATCTGTTTCACTGTTGCGGTCGCTTCATTTGTCTGTGCATGCTGGACAGCACATTGGTCGATATCAATCAATTGATGCGAATTAAGTCCATATAGACCAGCCAAGACCTTATTATCTTTTTGACGAACTTGAAAACTGCTTTTATTACGGTAGCCCCATGGATCCTCCATACCTATCGTTTCACGGATATCCAATTTGTCGATTGCAAGCTTCGTATGACGTTCAAGGGACTGGATGACAATATCCCTTTTCTCTTTAAGCTGCTGGTCGTATTGCATATGCTGAAGCTGACATCCACCGCATTGATCATAAACCGGGCAGAGCGGCTGGACACGATGTGGAGATTTAATACGAATTTTTTTAATTTTTGCTTCTGCAAATTTAGGATTGATTTTTGTCGCCTCAACGACAACCTCTTCACCTGGCAGGGCTCCTGGCACAAAGACCACCTGCTTTTTAAAATAGCCGACACCTTCCCCATTTATGCCAAGTCTTTTTATCGTTAGTGGAAATGTCTGATTTAGCTGAATTTTGATCCCTTGTTCCATTTTCATCTTTGTTCACTCCAAATTTTTCATAAAGCTCTTGAGTTCCGTTTTTATTATCCCCGTATTATAGCATGATTCACAATGAAAAGCCGAATTCCGGTCGAATTCGGCTAGTCTGAAATTACTTTTTCTTGGATGTGTCTAGTTTTTTTGAAAAAAACGATTAAACAATAGCCAACCATACTGAACTACAATAACGATAATCATACCGATTACAAAAAAGTGATAGGCCTGTAGTTCCATTTGGAATTGAATAAATATTATTCCAATTATATTAGCCGCCACAGCAACTAATAGGGAAAGGATCATGCCCCAGTTTTTCCCCTTTGTAATCAGAAGGAGTAGACAAATAATGGCCCCGATAACAAAAAGGATGGTATAGATTTGAATCAAAAAGGGCGTAAAAAACGAAGAGGTAAACTCCTGCTTTTTAAATACTAAATATCTGGCAACTCCCATTTTTTTAGATGATAAATCCTCTAAGACCATCGCTAAAATAATTCCCGAAAATTGAAGGATTGAAATCAGCAAATAAGGTAAGATCATTTTTCTGTTTTTAATCATTATTCATCCTCCTATTTCAGACCAAAGAGACAATACCAATGGACGTATTGTCTCTTCCCTAAAAATATCATTATTACTTATTTGGTGCGCCTTTCTCAACAGGATTGGAAGGATCCATGCTCCATTCATTCCAACCACCATCGTACAGGGTAATATTCTTCAAGCCTAAAACATCAGCATAAAATAATACTTCAGCTGCTCTCCAACCAGTTCCGCAGTAAAAAGCAAGTTTTTTATCAGCATTTATCCCGTCTTTTTCCCACATGCTCAAAATTTCCGATCCGTTGCGCATGGTATCATCTATGCTTCGAAAATCTTCAAGATGACTGGAATCCGATCCTGCATGTCCCCAAACAGAGCCTGCAGGACGTCCTTTTGCCTCAATATAATCATAACCCGATATTTTCCCTATAAATTCATCCCAACTTCTAATATCAACAAGTGTACCAGTATTTTTATCAGCCAAAATTGTTTTGGCTTCCGGCAAATCAATGATATAGTTCGGATTAGCTGGAACTACAGCTCCAAATGAGGCAACTGATTTCTTAGAATTCACCTTTTTTTCGACTTGAAAACCGGCATTTTTCCAAGAAGCAAACCCTCCATTTAGCACTCTTACATCAGAAACACCCATATATTTCAAGATTACCGCTACGCGAAATGCCGGCATGGAATCACTGCCATATAAAACAACAGTTGTGTCAGTTGTGATCCCATTTTTCAAGGCAAACTTTTCAAGCTTTTTGTCCTTCAGACGATTCCATACAGGACCTTCCTCTACTTCATCGGTATTAATATGGACTGCCCCAGGAATATGGCCCTTTTTATAATCCTTTGCTTCATCGCCCCAGCTGACTTCAAAAATTTTATATGGATTTCCATTATTTTTATTGTTAATTAAGTCATTGACCCATGTAGAAGAGGCAAGCATTTCGTAATTCGGATAGGATTCCAATGCTAAATCTTGATTTGCTGCCCATTCTTTCACATCAAATTTATAAATATTTTTGAAACCATTATTTTTTAGATATTCAGCAACTGTTTGTGCATCTTTCCCATTTGCATCATAAAGGACAACTTTTTTATCGGTTGAAATTCCTTTACTTTTCAATGCTTCTTTTAGTTTTTTATCTTTTTTATCAACCTTTACCTTTAGCCAGTTAGCGGAAAAATCAACGGCACCTTTAATATGACCGCCTCTTTTAACACCATCTAATGCCCAGCCGTTAAAGGCGTCATTTGATCTTGTATCAACAATGACCCAGTCTTCTTTTCCGAGATTTGCCTTCAGGTCGTCTGTCTTAATAGTTTGGAATACATCTGTTGTTTCTTTTTTATCTGTCTCTTTACTCTTACCTGCTGCATTACTATTGGAACAGGCAGCCAGTAATAAAAAACTACCTAACAAAAGAAATAATAATGCTTTTCTTTGTAATACCATTTCGTCTTCCCCCTAAAAATTTTCGCTAGCCAATATGAGATGTATGTTTTAGTGGCTTTTTGTTTCTGCATTTCGTTAAAGCATCATTGCTCATGATTTGCACCATTAACTACAATACAAATATTGATTCCTTATTCATTATAAGTAAATGGTATTCTTAAATAAATTCAATCTATCTATCAAATGAATGGAAATGAATCGATTTTTTGATTAATACTATACCTTTGCTGTTTTTCGCAAGAAAAAAGCCGAATTCTATTCGAAATTCGGCTTTGGGTTTGTATTATCCTTTCTTAGGAAAATCATCAAGGCTTTTGAATTTATAGCCTTTCTTTTTCAACTCTTGAATGACTTTTTCAAGGGCATCGGCGTTGTCTTTCGATACGGTGTGTAACAGGAGTACACAGCCCGGGTGAATCTGCCTCATAATGTTGTCGTAGGAATATTGCCAGCCTTTTTGTTGATTTACATTCCAATCGACAAAGGCGAGTGACCAGAATACATGGGTATAGCCTGCATCCTTTGCAATCTGCATCGTTCTTTCACTAAAAATACCTCGTGGTGGGCGTAAATACTTCATTTCTTTTTGACCCGTTAATTCTTTCGTCCTGACGCGAACACTTTCAAGTTCCTTACGAATTTTCTCCTCACTAATGGTGGTCATATCGGGGTGGTGCCAGGAATGGTTTCCAACGATATGTCCCTCGACGACCATCCGCTTGACTAGATCAGGCTTGGAATCCAAATAATGCCCCGTCACAAAAAACGCCGCAGGTACCTTTTCCTTTTTTAACACATCAAGAACTTTTGGAGTATATCCCTGTTCATAGCCATTATCAAATGTAAGATATAATGTTTTTGAATTAGGGTCACCTTTATAAAAAGCACCGTATTTTTCGAGAAGTTGATCGTACTGCGTCCCAGCTTCTGGCGGAATCTCGTTCACCGCCTTTTTAAATCCCCAGTGAATTGGTTGATTGGATACAGATGCGTATGTAATATTTGGTACTAGTAAGAGCAGCATGCTAAGGCTGCCTAATAACTTTCTCATCCATGTTCCCCCTATTTTTGTTTTTTATAGTGTTTGTTTTAAAAAGGGAAAACATAATTGGTGGATAAAGGAAATGTTTGTGGGTGGTGGTAGACTCAACTTTTTTTGGTAAAAAGAATAATTAGGTATTAAGTATCGACAAATTTTTTCTATAATGATAAATAAATCCTCCATTTCAGCCCATTGAATAGAAAAAAGATAGACGCCTAGCTACAGCGCCTACCCTACCTTAACTTATTTAAATACCGCTTCCTTAAATTGTGCTAATTTTTCCAAAGAAGATTTGTCCACATCCGCATGCAGGCTGTTTCCGTGCGAGTCCATCGTGACAACAGCTGTAAAGCCCTCGACGCGAAGATGCCACATTGCTTCTGGAATACCAAATTGCATCAGATCAACGCCTTCCACTGATTTAATGCAATCAGCGTAATATTGTGCCGCACCGCCAATCGCATTCAGGTACACGCCGCCATGCTCCTTGAGGGCATCTAATGTCTTCGGCCCCATACCGCCTTTACCGATAACAGCGCGGATACCGAACTTCTTCATGATATCGCCTTGGTATGGTTCCTCACGAATACTTGTCGTTGGACCAGCCGCCTTTACGTGCCACTCACCTGCTTCGTCCTTTAACATAACTGGACCACAGTGATAGATTACCTGACCATTTAAATCCACAGGCGCATCATGATCGCTCAAATATTTATGAATCGCGTCACGGCCAGTGTACATCATGCCATTTATTTGCACCACGTCTCCGACTTTCAACGCACGAATCTTTTCTTCTGTAATGGGTGCTTCTAAAGAAATAACGCCTTCCGACATTGAAGCGGCTGTTTCTTTTTCAGCCTCCGTTTGCGCAAAATCAATGAATTCACCATCTTGATAAGCCCACTCATTAATCTCGCCTGTTACAGCGTCCACACTTACGCCTAAGCGGCGGAATGCCCAACAATTGTAGGCAACAGAAACATAGAAGCTCGCTGGGATTCGGTTCATGACACCGACTTTGCATCCTAGCAATGTTGCTTCCCCGCCGAAGCCCATTGTTCCAATTCCTAATTTATTTGCATTTTCCATCACGTATTCTTCTAGCTTGCGAAGATCTGCGTTTGGATTCACATCTTCAACTGAACGGAATAATTGTTCTTTTGCTAAATCATAACCGGATGAACGGTCGCCCCCGATACCGACACCAATAAATCCAGCACTGCAACCTTGACCTTGGGCTTGGTAAACAGAGTGCATGACGCATTTGCGGATACCATCAAGGTCACGGCCAGCACGTCCTAGTCCATCTAACTCACATGGCAGGCTATATTGAATGTTTTTATTTTCGCAGCCGCCGCCTTTTAAAATCAAGCGCACATCAATGTAATCTTTTTCCCACTGATCAAATTTAATAACTGGTAAACCTACCCCAAGGTTATCACCGCTATTTTCACCTGTTAACGAGTCGACAGAGTTTGGCCGCAATTTTCCCTCTTTCGTGGCAAGAACAATTGCATTTCGAATCGCCTCTTTTAATTCTAATTGGTTGACACCAACTGGCGTTTTAATTTTAAAGGTTGGCAGGCCTGTGTCCTGACAAATCGGTGACACTTGATCATCCGCCATTTTAATATTATTTGTGATGGTAGCAAGACTCATTGCTGCACTAGTGCCGGCATTTTCTTTTTCCTTAGCCGCCAGAACCGCCCGGCGGACGTCCTTTGGAAGTTTGGTAGAAGTTTCAACTACAAGCTTGTACATGCTTTCTTGAAATTTCGCGATATTCAATTCGAGTACCCCTTTCCCTTTGTTCCCCTAAGTAATCTATTTCAATTTTACAACTTTTTGCACGGTTACATTATACTCCTATAACCACTAGATTTAAAGGATAAGCTTGAAACCGAATACATGTCAGAATGAGGGAATTCCTCCACAAGCGCAGCTAGATTTCCTGAAAATAAAAAAAGAGCCTGTAAATTAAACAGACTCACTGACTTCACGATTATTAAATTCTCTACATTTGGATTCCATATCATCCAGCATGGAAATTAAGCGGTCAATATCTTCAAGATCCGTTTCCTCAGGATCAATAGCATCGAGTACGTCGATGAATATGTTTAAGCGCTGTTTTAAAAAATTCACCTGCGAATTTTTATCTTGAATTGGGCTGCCCAATAGCATTCTCTCCTTTCACTATCGTTTTCATCGTACCGAAATAATTAGACTTTGACAAATATTATTTTCCCCAATTAAAAAAATAACAAGACTCCTGCCATGAGGAGTCTCAATGTTATAAGAAAAGCTCAGGGTACTAACCCTAGTTCCGCATTTTCATTCAAAAAATCATCGCGGCCGCTCAGAAGCTAAAAAGCCAAAAGAAACAAAATCCTGAACAGGAATCCAAGCTCCGATTCCTTGTGAAGTAACATTCTTGATTACGATTAACTTTTTATTTCCTTTTAGCATTAAATAAACTTCACCGTAGTACACTTTCCCCTTTTCATTCACACCAGGTGCATAAGCATATAAGTAGCCGAGCCGGTTCGCTGGGATATTATAAATATGATCATTTTTCGTCCCTGCCCCGATAATCGTTTCAAACGCGAGCGGAAGCTTGGTTTTTTCCATCGATTTTTGCAGCATCATCTTTTTGACATCTTCCAAATTAGGGATCTTGGCAGTCAGACCGCCTCTGATAATTTTTTGCGACTCCTGAACATACTTAATCTGATATGGTACCTTTCCGCCCCGATTATCAAAGTAATTCGTATTAATTTTTTGAAACTCCCAATTTAGAGAAGTCTCAGCAGATTCGTAATTCAACGGCCATTGTCCTAAATAAACAATTGCTCGGTAGCCAAGAGCAAACGGAGAGCTGTTAATGCTTGTCTCATTCAACATGCGAATTAAATCCGGGTTTTCAATTTTAACCTTCGAAGAATTGATTAACTTTTTCGTTAAGTCGCTTGGCTGCAATAATGGCTGGTCCTGTGTCGAATTCGGATAGGTATTCTCTTTCGAAATGTTCCGAACAGAGGCTGGAACCTGATATTTTACTGGGCTTTTTTTCACCGACGCTTTTTCAGCAAAAGCAGACGGAATAAAAGTGAGCATTAATAGCATTGTCATAAGGACTGGAACAATTTTTTTCACTGAGTTGAACTCCTTTCACTAATAGCATTAATAAGTCTGCTAGTAGTTTTTTCGGAGTTGATAAATATTATCCATTAACCCTTAATATTTCGCCTGCAACCGCTTCATTAATTTTTCAAAAAAAGGAAAAAACAGTTGAATAGCTGGGCCAACTGTAAAAGTGATAATGATAGTTCCAAGCCATATAGGACCTTTTAAAAAGAAGGCCGGGATTAAGGCAGTAATTTCCCCAATCGTCTTTGCCATCATGAGGTTGACGCCAAAACGCTCTTTTATCGCTAACATAAAATTATCGAATGGACTTTGAGGGAATTTGGCCTGTAAATAGGCCCCTGCTCCGAATCCGACAATCAAGATACCAAGCAACAGAGTGACTAGTTTTACAATAAACTGTTCTGCTTGCCATGTTTCAAAAACGGAATTCATCCAAAAATCAATCATTGACCCAATAACAATAATCGTTAAGAGTGTAAGGAAGTCAGGTCTTCTTTTTATTAAAAGGGAATTAACAAGGACAAGGACTGCCCCATCAATCATCACCCATTTTCCAATGGACAACCCAACCTTTTCAGTAAGGGCAACATTTAAAGCATCCCACGCCCCCGCCCCGAGGTTAGCTTTAATGGTTAGACATACTCCAAAAGTCAAAACGAATAAACCGATAGTAAAAAATAATAACCGAATAAAAAATTTCATATTTCGCTCCTCAAAAAGTGGCAAAAAGTAATGGAAATGTAATAATCTGAACATTTACAAAATTCTAATTACCGTTTATAATATTATTAACCTTTCAAAAAGGAGGGCTGTAATCAATCGGCTAACCATTTATTGAAATTCATTAAGGAGGTTGGAATTCTCGTATAATATGACATTCAACACTCGTGTTTCCGTTGTTTCTTACTAATCATAAAGGTTGGTGATGGATGGTCCTATAGAGAAGCGATTGATTTTTTCCCCTATTAAAATGTGTTGTTTCATTATAGCACAGGATTGGCGATTTAACCGTACATTGTAAAAATTGAAAAAGGATAAGAAGAGACTCTAAGCCGTCTGGCTCAGAGTCTTTATTTTTGCATAGATTGGTGCCTGACACCGAAAAGGATATGGCCACGTTTCTTACAGTAGGAAGAAGCCAATTCCCATGATTAGATATGCCGCAAGCAGGGTTAGGCCTTCAAACCAATTGGTTTCACCGTCGTTGGAGATGATCACCATGAGCAGTACCGATGATATCATGGCGATTAATTCCTGCCAGCTAAATAGAAGCGGCATTGTTTGATCAAAGAAAAGGGAAATGAGTACAAGTACCGGTAACACAAACATCGCTACTTGTAGGGTGGAGCCAATAGCAATCTCCACAGCTACATCCATTTTATTTTTATAGGCCATTAAAACGGCGGAAGCGTGTTCTGCAGCATTACCAACGATAGCCACAATAATGACGCCGATAAATAACTCCGTCCAACCGAAGGATTCTGCCACATACTCAAATGTATGTACCAGATGCTCTGATATGTAGGCAACAGCAATCGTTGCGATGAAAAGCACGGCGATGGCCTTCCTTTTCCCCCATTCCGGTTCTTCCTCCTCATGTGCTTCTGTCTCTCCGCTAGGCTGATAAACCCCGCGATGGGTAACAAGTTTAAAAAATAAGGCAGCAAGATAAAGAAATATGAGAATAACCGATATCCCGATACTTAATGTAATGGTTTTCGTTTCATTCATATTCATCGAAAATACTTCTGGAATGACAAAGGCAATCATCACCGCAAAAATGAGCAAACCAGAATTATGCCGGGCATCAAACACATTAAATTCTTGCCGTTTGAATTTTAGTCCGCCAATAAAGAAAGAAAGCCCAGCAACCAGCAGCAGGTTGCCCAGGACGGAACCTGTTAATGAAGCTAGGACAACCCCTACAAGTCCTGCTTTTAGAGCAAAAACCGAAATAATCAGCTCTACCGCATTTCCAAAGGTTGCATTTAGTAATCCTCCAATTCGCGGCCCCGCCACAATCGCAAGACTTTCGGTTGCTCTGCCCATGAAGCTAGATAAAGCAATAATCGTTAAGCAGTAAAGAATAAATAAAATAATACTTGGCCAATGCATTAGTGTCCCAATGACTGAAAGCGGAACCCCAATGAAAGTCAGCGCCATAAAAATTTTGTTTGTCACCACGTTCCCTCCAAAAGTTATTTTTTAACCCCATATTTTTTCTCCTATCTATGTTGTTTCCATTTGCCCCTATATTTACCTAAAAAACTTATGATCATCGAGGCAACTTTTTTTCTTGCAAAAACAGAATATTCTCGTTACCATCATTTAGGAACTATTTAATAGATAGAAAGTAGAATTGAGGAAATTTTTATGAATAAAAATTATTTTCGTTTCTGGATACTGGTAAGTATTGTCGCCATTTCTGGCTTTTCCCAAGGGATGCTCTTACCGCTCATCGCTGTTATTTTTGAAAAAGGCGGTGTTTCTCCTTCATTAAATGGCCTAAATGCCATCGCCCTCTATATTGGCATTCTACTTGTTTCCCCATTTATGGAAAGGCCGCTAAGAAAATATGGTTATAAACCTGTTATCATTTTCGGTGGTGCACTTGTATTCGTATCACTAGCCTTATTTCCATTATGGAAAACATTTTGGTTTTGGTTTGCTCTAAGACTGCTGATTGGCATCGGTGACCATTCCTTACATTTCGCGACACAGACTTGGATAACTTCCTTTTCACCTGCTGAAAAAAGAGGACGGAATATCTCCATATATGGTTTGTTTTTTGGGATTGGTTTTGCCACAGGGCCATTAATGACGCCCTTAGTAAATGTGAATGAATCCCTGCCCTTCATCGTCTCTTCCATCCTATGTTTGGTCGGCTGGGTCTTTGTCTTTTCTTTAAAAAATGAACTTCCAGAACAAGAAGTAACCATTAATTCTTTTCTGGCGACAATTATGCAGTTCAAAAGAGCTTTGAAATTTGGATGGGTCGCCTTCTTGCCCCCATTCTCGTATGGCTTTTTAGAATCATCCTTAAACGGTAGTTTTCCCATTTATGCCTTAAGAATGAATATGGATGTTTCAAGTGTTTCGCTCGTATTATCTGCTTTTGCGATTGGCAGTATTATTACTCAACTCCCTCTTGGGATGTTAAGTGATCAGTACGGGCGGAGGAATATTTTAATGACTGTACTGTTCTTGGGCTTTTTTAGTTTTACAGCAGCTAGTTTTCTTGAACACTCCTTTATCGGTCTTTTTATCGCTTTCTTAATCTCCGGAATGGTTGTTGGTTCCACCTTTTCGCTTGGCATCAGCTATATGACCGATTTAGTTCCGAAGGACTTATTGCCGACAGGAAATTTGTTATGCGGCATCTTTTTTAGCCTCGGCAGCTTAAGCGGACCGATTATCGGCGGCTTATTTATTAAATTTTTGCAAAGCGTTAGCTTCTTCTACATTATTAGTACGATGCTCCTAGCGTTATCATTCATCATCTTTGCATTTGGAAAAAAGACGTATCTAATTCTTGAGCAGCAAAATTCTTAACGACATTTATCTGGAGCAAATTCATATTTTACACATAAAATACATGGTAAGATAAAGAAAATTGAAAATTTTTTCCGAAGAAAGTCTGCTGTCATCATTAGGGTGGCAGCTTTCGTGTTTTTTTAGGGGCAGTGAGGTTGATTATTTTTATCAATTTCACGTTCATTTATTTCCCTTACCAAAATTACACATTTAAGAAGTGCATCAGCTCTATTAACATAAACAATAATTATTATCATTTAAAATCAACCAAAATAGTTAAAAATCCGTATAATTTCAAAAATGGATCTGAATATCATTCTCAATTAGAATTATATTTTATCAATTAGAATTGACCATTCTTTTTTCTTGCTGTATAATCAAATTATTGGGGGGAGATACAAGATGAGCTCAAACGCAAAATTACTTACAAAAGGGGTACAAAATATTGGCCTTATTGAAAAGATCAAACCACATTTAGAACTAATTGCTGCATCGTTAAGCGGTGTATTGATTGCTCTCGGCTGGATTTTCGATAAATATGGATTTGGAACTGATTCCATCATTGCTTACCTGTTAGCATTTGTAATCGGTGGGTTTGCGAAAGCAAAACAAGGCATTGAAGCCACCTATGAAAATAAAGAACTAAATGTAGAAATGCTGATGATTTTTGCCGCAGTGGGGTCGGCAATTATTGGTTACTGGACAGAAGGAGCCATCTTAATCTTCATTTTTGCCGTCAGTGGAGCCTTAGAAACCTATACCATGAATAAAAGTCATAAGGAGATTTCTTCTTTAATGGAGCTCCAACCAGAGGAAGCACTGCTTATCAGCAATGGGAATGAGAAACGAGTTTCAGTCTCAGAGCTTTGCGTTGGTGACCCTATTCTGATTAAACCTGGTGAACGGGTTCCAGCTGATGGGATCATTATCAAAGGACAAACCAATATTGATGAAGCAGCGATTACAGGCGAGTCCATGCCTGTCTCCAAAGGGGAACAGGCTGAAGTTTTTGCTGGTACCGTTAATATGACTGGCTCGATTACCGTTCAAGTAACAAAGGAGAGCAGTGACACCCTTTTTCGAAAAATTATTCAACTTGTTCAATCCGCACAAAGTGAAAAGTCACCGTCGCAACTTTTTATCGAACGCTTTGAAGGAACCTATGTCAAGGTCGTTCTGCTTGTCGTTATTGCGATGTTCTTCCTTCCTTACTTTCTACTGGGCTGGAGCTGGCATGAATCCTTTTACCGTGCAATGATTTTATTAGTGGTCGCTTCCCCTTGTGCTTTGGTCGCTTCGATTATGCCGGCATCCTTATCCGCGATTTCCAATGGAGCTAGGCATGGGATATTAGTAAAAGGCGGTGTCCATCTTGAAAATTTAGGTCATCTTGAAGCCATCGCTTTAGATAAGACAGGTACGCTTACGAAGGGTAAGCCGGAAGTAACCGAAGTAATAGTGAAGGAAGGGCTTGAAAGGGAAAAGCTCATTTGGCAAGTTGCATCAATAGAAAGCCATTCGAACCACCCGCTGGCGATTTCGATTGTTAAGTACGCAAAGATGAACCTAAACAAAGAACTATTCCATCCTGACAGTCTGGAAGATATACCTGGCTGGGGAGTAAAAGCAGAAATTAACGGAGAACAATGGAAAATTGGCAAGGCGGCTTTCGTCGGAAAGGAACATGTCGACACGTTTGCTGATGGAAAAGCTAAAGAACTCGCAAGTCTTGGTAACACTCTTGTCTTCATTGAAATCAATGGAGAGCTAAGTGCCATGATTGCCTTAAAGGATGTCGTTCGCGAGGAAACGAAGCTGGCGATTGATCATTTAAAGAAACAAGGCATCCATACCGTTATGTTAACGGGAGATAGTGAGAAAACTGCCCGGGCGATAGCGGCTGAAAGCCATGTGGATGAATTTTTCGCTGAATGCCTTCCGGAATCTAAGGTAGAGCATCTTAAACAACTAAAATCAAAATTTAAAACCGTTGCCATGGTAGGCGATGGGATTAACGATGCTCCAGCGCTAGCGATTGCCAATGTCGGAATTGCGATGGGAGAAGGAACGGATGTAGCTCTTGAAACGGCGGATATCGTGCTAATGAAGAATGACTTGCCACGAATCGCCGACGCCATTCAACTTTCAAAACGAATGAATAAAATTATCAAACAGAATGTCATTTTCTCGATATCGATCATCATGCTCTTGATTGCATCAAATTTCTTTCAGATGCTTGATTTACCATATGGAGTCATTGGCCATGAAGGCAGCACTATCCTCGTGATTCTGAATAGTCTCCGGCTGTTAAAATCATAAGAAAAGCGCAAGGCGCCCGCCTATCGGCGTATGGACTCCTCGGAAAAGCTAACGCTTTTCCTTCGTGCGATGCCAATGCTGCCGAAGCATTCCTTATGGAGCGCTCCGACTGTATAAATTCTTATATCATAAGAAAAGGACCGGGTGAGTAATCACCCGGTCCTTTTCTCATGATTAGTTCTTAGTGGTATCCGTTTGAGCCATTTGCTGACCCTGAAGTTTTTTGTTTCGGATTACTTTTATTTCCTTTTTGCTTTGTACCGCCATCTTTTTTGGTTTGTTTTGTCATCATTAAAACCTCCCTTATGTTAAGTTATCCCCCAGTTATAGTTTGGACAGATAGTCTTTTTTCATAAAGGAAAGTATTAGCAGTTCGAGCGATTCCGTTCACTATAAAAAGCATTGATTTCTCCACCAATAATAATAATAAAAGCTGTTATGTATAACCAAATCATTAACACAATGATGGTCCCAATACTTCCGTAAGTGAGCGAATAGTTACTGAAATTCCCGACATAGAAGGATAATCCAATGGAAGAGATAATCCAGCCCACTGTTGCAAAGATTGCTCCGGGTAAGGCACTTCGGCAGCGCAATCTTACATTCGGTGCAATCCAATACAAGCCTGTAAATATAAGGAACAATATTATCGCACTTACCAGCCAGCTTAACGTATTCCATAGCTTAATAAATTCAGTGGTATAGCCTAATTTAGAAAACAAAAATAGGCCAATTTCCTTCCCGAATACGGGTAAAATAATTGCGAGGATAAAGACAAAAATCAGCCCAAAGGTTAGTAATATCGCTACTCCTCTTGAAACAATAAATGAACGGCTTTCCTTCACATTGTATGCTTTATTAAAAGCCCTTACGATTGCGTTTATTCCGTTTGAGGCTGACCAAATTGTGCCAATAATCCCAAATGACAGCAAGCCGCCATTCCGATGATTCATGATCTCATCTACATTTTTCTCAATCAGGTCCATTGCTTCCACTGGGGCAAAATCCCTGATCATTCCAAGCATGTCCTGATGTGGAATCGGGAAATACGGTAAAAGCGTAAATAATACAATCAGAAGTGGAAACAAGGAAAGTAGTAAAAAGTAGGCCAGCTGTGCACTTAACCCAGGAAGATCATCTTCCTCGATCCGGTGCCAAAGCAATCTGAGCAATGAGGAGCGTACATTCCCTTTCTTTTCCATGTCCAGCTCTCCTTCTAATTATTATTTTCCTCTTCTCCCGATACTTCTTGTAAAAGTTGTTTTTCCTCACTTATTGAGAAACCAGCTTTTGTTTCTTTTAGGATTTCTGTCACCTGGGGTGTCAGCTCCCGTAACTCATCAACTTTATTGGTAATATAGGAAATATCTTCAGTCACCTGCTGAGCGGCTGTTTTTATTTTAGACGCCGTTTCTTTCACCTTATCGGTTATTGTGCCAGGATTACACAGAACATAGGCAACCTTGCTTGAAGTCTTTTGAACGCTTTCCTTCATTACCTGGCGGGTTTGTTTATCTAAGAGGCTAAGGGCGCCACCTGCAATGGCTCCGATTAACATTCCCCTCCAAAATTGATTTTTCTTCGTCATTTTAAATTCTCCTTCCACTATGATAATTATCATTAATCTCTCTTCAATGAAATTAATACCAAAATCATCTCACCCTTTATTTTGCTTTAAATCAATTCCACTTTGCAAGCTTGTCCGAAACTTTTATTTCCTTCCTTTAGGCCAAGATAATGACTAATATTCAAACGATGTTTATATTGACATCTACTTTTTAACATGAAAAGATGAGATTATTAATTCGAAAAGGGTGACCGAAATGAATTTATCTGAGAAATCGATTGAAAACGTCGAATATATGATTGAACAAATAAAGGAAAAATTAAAGGTTCTTAACCTTGGAGCCATCAAGCCATCACACTTTGATGAAGACATGTATGAGGAATTAAAAGAAATTTATGATATGGTTCTAAGGAAAAACTCTTTTAGTCCAAATGAAATGCAGGCATTAGTAGAAGAGCTTGGAAGCCTGCGAAAAAAATAATAAGAAAAGCCCAATGAAAATAATTCCAGTACTACTAGAAAACCCGTTATTTCCTATGAATAACGGGTTTGTTTTTATTTCTGTTCAGTTAAGATAATAGGACCATCTTTGGTGATGGCAAGTGTATGCTCATATTGCGCCGAATATTTACCGTCTATCGTCCGGGCTGTCCAGCCGTTATCATCCATTTTTGTTTGGTATAGGCCGATATTCACCATTGGTTCAATCGTAAAAACCATCCCCTCTTTAATTCGCGCACCTTTTCCTGGCAGCCCATAATGCGGAACATCCGGTTTCTCGTGAATTACCGCACCAATTCCATGGCCTATAAAGTCCCGTACCACTGATAATCCTTCGCTCTCGACATAGGTCTGAATTGCGTGGCCAATATCTCCAATTCGATTGCCCACAACTGCTTGTTCAATGCCCTTATAAAGTGCTTCCTTTGTTACCTTTAATAAATGATCGGTTTCCACTGCAACCTTGCCTACTGCATAAGACCAAGCGGAATCAGCCAAGGCTCCATTGTATTTGACTACCATATCCACCGTTACAATGTCGCCTTCCTTTAATGGCTCCTCCCTTGGAAATCCATGGCACACTTCGTCATTAATACTTGCACATGTTGCATATTTATAACCTTTATAGCCCTTTTGCTCTGGAGTTGCCTTATTTTCACTTAAAAACCTTTCAACAAATTGGTCAATTTCCCAAGTGGTAATGCCCGGCTTAATTAATTTTGCAATTTCTTTATGACAGGCTGCCAGTATTTCTCCTGCCTTTTTCATGGCTTCAATTTCTCGTTGTGATTTAAGGACAATCATGTTATTCCCTGCCTTTTTGTATTATTTTTATGTAATATAAGCAATATTGGTTATCTTGGAACATAGTACACATAAAATTGATAATTTGGGTCACCCTTTGCAACACTTTTTATATTAACTCTATCGCATCATTTTTTCAAAATTACTATCCTATTTAGAGAATCCAAAAAACATTATTTTTCAACGTTCAATATTTTGTAATATTCTTTCGTTCTTAATATGGTACTTTTTCATTCTTTTTGGTAGAATTAACGTATAAATACTATTAATAGGTGTGTGAGAGTTAATGATAGGTGACCGCGTAAAAAAATTTCGCTTAGAAAAGAAAATGTCACTATCCGTCCTTGCTGAACAAGCAGGTGTTGCAAAATCTTATTTAAGTTCACTTGAAAGAAACTTGCAAAAGAATCCTTCGATTCAGTTTCTTGAAAAAATAGCTGCCGTATTAAATCTTCCAGTTGAACATTTGATACATGAACAAATCGATATAGATCGGTTAGATAACGATTGGATGAATCTGGTCAAAGAGGCAATGGCTTCAGGTGTTTCAAAAGAACAATTTCGCGATTTCCTTGAATTTAATAAGTGGCGGATAAATCAAAATAATGACCAATAAGTAGTCCTATGTGTTTTAAAGAACAAAAGGCGCAAGCGCCCGTTTAGCGGCGTATGGACTCCTCGAAAAAGCTAACGCTTTTTCTTCG